>JBNMLT010000071.1:0-6400 GCA_050874965.1 Alphaproteobacteria bacterium | reverse complement strand
TTCGCAAAATATAAAATCTGATTGTGAACAGATAAAAGCCGATTGTAACGCGATTAAAGCGTCTTTAGCCGGAATTTATAAATGGTGCGGCTCGGTTGTGAGTTATAATGATTTGCCGGCAGAAAATGTTAGTGTGGGCGATGTTTATAATGTTTTGGCCACCGATATGAACTATGCTTGGACCGAAGACGGTTGGGACCAGTTGGGAAGCACGCTTTACAATATCGGTTACGGACTGACTTTGGCTGATAACACGGTTGCGGTTAATCAGGATTTGGTGGCGATGCTGTCAAAATTTCAAGTGGTTTCAGCCTTGCCGAGCAGTCCCGCTGCTGATGTGTTTTATTTTGTGAAGGAAAGCTGATGAGTATTCAAATAAACGGAAGCAATATCGATGCGGTTTATTACGGGAACAGCCCTATCGGTGAAATTTATTATGGCGCGCAATTAGTTTATTCTTCCGGCGTTAAATTGACAATAAATCCCGTTCCCGAAGATGCGATTGTTGCTTTTAGCACCGGTAAAATTTCCGGACATCAAACTAAAGTAAAAAAAGGAGCAACTGTTGCCTACACGGTTTCTAAAAACGGTTATTACAGCGTTTCCGGCACAGTAGCATTAAATTCAGACCAAACCATTAACGTGTCTTTGGAGCAAATATATTACAGCGACGGGCAAGTATTATGGGAAAGTGGCAGTGGTGGCGCTTCAACAACGCTAAATTTGTTAACTTCCGGGCGATATCAGGTAATTTGCATTGGTGGCGGTGGTGGAGCAGCGGAACGATATAGTAGAACAACGACAACAAAACACTGGTCCGCGACTGGTGGTTCTGGTTCCGGTTTTGATTGTGTTTTCATGCTAACAAAAGGAAATTATTCTGTAAACGTTGGAAATGGGGGAACAGGATGGCATACCGGTGGTGGTGATTTACCGAAAATAGGTTCAGCAGGAGGAAATTCTTGTTTTGGAAATTGTTATGCTTATGGTGGTGGCGGTGGCACAGTTGCTGCTGGGCCATCTGTTACACCAGGATCCGCAGGGGCCGCGCCTACATTGACTTATGCTGTGGTTTCTTCAGCTTTAAATCGAGCCGGAAATTCCGGAAGCACATCAACTAGAGCCAGTGATATGCTTAGCGGTGCCGCTTCGATATATGGTTCTTATGGAAAAGGTGGCGATGCCGTTAATAATAGTTCAACAGTTAATGGCGCTGCCGGTTATGTTAAAGTTATATTTTTAGGAAAATAGGAGAAATAAAAATGGATTGGGGCGTAATCAGCGGTTGTTCGTCGCTGTTGGGCTTGATTTTGGCATTGGTCAGATTAGGCGAATGGAAAGCGAGGCAAGAAGTGAGACTGAATAATTTGGAAAAACATTGTGAAACCAGTGATGGAAAAGTTGATGCTCTGGCGGTTTTGCAATCGCAACAAAATTTGGTTTTGACAGAAATTAAAACTCGTTTGGAATTTTTAATTGATAATAAAATGAAAAGGAAAAAAAGCGATGGATGATTTACAAATTTTTGCGCGCACTTTGTTTGGCGAGGCTCGTGGTGAAGGCGATGAAGGAATTGAAGCCGTGGCCTGTGTGGTGATGAATAGATTTAAATCTCGCAAATGGTTTACCGGCTATGAAATACAAAATGGTAAAAAAGTACCGAGTGTGGCGCAAACATGTTTAAAAAAAGCTCAATTTAGCTGTTGGAATAAAAATGATCCAAATTATAAATTGCTTATAAAGCCGGAATTAAATGTTCATGGTTTTCAAAAGTGTTTGCAAATTGCTTATAAGGCTTTATCCGGCAAACTCGAAGATTTTACAAACGGAGCAATGTTTTATCACACCAAGCAGGTTAAACCGCGTTGGGCGGAAAATAAAACGCCTTGTTATGAGGCCGGAAATCATTTGTTTTATAACGATATCGAATAAGGAGGAAAAATGGCTAAAAAGAAGGTAAAAACATATTCGTTTATCGAAAGTTTGGAGATGTTAAATCGTCTGCAACAAATGGCGGTGGATGAAGGGAATATTAATTTGGCATTAAAGGCCGAAGAGTTGAAATGTAAAATAGCCGCAATGCAAAATGATAAAGAAGATGAACCGTCGGCAGAAAATTTAACAAAAATTTTGGTGGATTTTATAAATGACAAACGAAATGATAGCAAAAATACCGGAAATATTTGCGCCGCTAATGAAACGGAAATGCCGTTATAAATTATATTATGGTGGGCGCGCTGGTGGAAAGTCATATGCTTTTGCCGACAGTTTGCTTTTGTTGGGACGCATGAAAAAATTGCGGATTGCCTGTATGCGTGAGGTGCAGGAAAGTATTAAAGATTCCGTGCATAAACTTTTAAGCGACCGCATTAATTTTTATGGTTTAACCGATTATAAAATAAGCGAAACTAAAATAACTAATAAAATTAGCGGAACGGTCTTTATTTTTAAAGGTTTACGAGAGCAAGATTCTAATAATATTAAGTCATTGGAAGGAATTGATATTGTTTGGCTGGAAGAGGCGCAAAAAATTAGTAAAAAAAGTTGGGATATTTTGGATCCGACAATTCGTAAAGCCGGTTCGGAAATTTGGATTTCTATGAACAGGGAGGAAGAAAATGATCCGGTTTGGCTGGCTGTCGGTACGCATCCCGATGAGCGGACGTTGGTGGTTAGAGTTAATTATACCGACAATCCGTTTTGTCCGGAAGAAATGCGTTATTTGGCGGAAAAATGTCAACGAGAAAATCCAGAGGATTACGAACATATTTGGTTGGGCGCGCCGGTCGCGGTCGGAAGCCATAAACTGATTGCGCCAAAATTGGTGCGGCAGGCGTTTGAAAATTTTTTGGCACAACCATCTTCTCCGTTGATTATCGGGCTTGATGTGGCGCGTTTTGGTGATGATAAAAGTGTGTTTTGTTTTCGGCGTGGGCGAAAGTGTCTGTTTTTTGAAAGTTTTGCTCGATTGGATAATGTGGAAGTGGCAAATCGCGCCACTTTTTTTATTCGCCAATACAAGCCTTCAAGAATTTTTGTCGATGCCGGCGGTGTGGGCGGTGGTGTGGTTGATATTTTAAACGACCGTGGTTTTAAGAGGGTTGTGCGTCCGATAATGTTTGGGGCAAAGGCTTTGGCTGATGACCGCTATCATAACCGCCGCGCCGAAATGTGGGACGAACTGAGAATATGGTTGAGCGGCGAACAAAAAGTTCAATTGCCGAATGATGAAAATTTGGCAAACGAGCTTTGCGCCGTCAATAAAAAATATGACAGTCGCGGACGTTTGCAACTGGAGGAAAAAGAAGAAATTAAAAAGCGGTTGGGCAAGTCGCCGGATATGGCTGATGCTTTGGCTTTAACTTTTGCCGAACCGGTTTTTGAACGCTTGGACGAAGAGTGCCGGAGATTGCCGAGCGACAGCATAGAAAGTATGTTTCGCGCCAATAGTTCCGCCGATAATAAATGGTAATTTTTAAGAAGAAGGAGAAAATAAATGAGTTATAGACCGAAAATGATTCGAGAAAACGAGGCTTATGGCTGGTTGCCGGAAGATGAAGCTTACGGACGTGTTTCTAATGTTCCGGCATCGTCAGAAGCTGAAGATGAAAACGCTTACAGTGACAATGAACTAGCACCAGAAAGAAGTTTTGAAGAACAAAGGCTATTTGAAAGAGTGCAAAATGATCCAGAATGGTGGAGTAAAAATTCAGGTCTAAGAGCAAGTTTTGATGGTTATAATTTTTTTGTTAAAAATAATGGAGAATTAATAGGAGAATATCCGGCGATTTCAGGAAGAGATAAATATCAAACAAAAGAAGCGACTATTTTTCAAGATAGAGGTCCTATTCCAGAAGGTTCATACACATTAAATTATAATGATTATGAAATGTATGATGAAAATAAAGCTAAAGAAGGTGGGCGTTTTAGTTGGATGAATAAACCAGATAGTTGGGGAAGCGAACGTTTAGCTATTACTGCAGATAAAAATACCAATACTTATGGAAGAGGTGGATTTTATGTTCATGGTGGTAGTACATCAGGTTCTAATGGTTGTATAGATTTAACGACTTATATGTCTGACTTTGGCAAGATTGTTAGAGAATATCAAGAGGATATTCCTCTTATTGTTAAATATCGAGATGATTTTGGTGAAAAAAAATAAAAGAATAGCTTGCATTTAAGATATATTCATATATTATATTGTTGTAAATGCAACTATATAGTGTGTGATGAGTGATAAGTTAAAAAGAATAATAAAAGAAAATCCAGAATGGATAATGATATTTTTTATAATCTTAATATCATTTATAACAAGTATTTTTTGTTTTCGAGATTATGTATATCGTCAACGAGATATGAGTTTGCATATATGGAATTTAACTTTGCATTGGCGTACTATATCAATTATAATACATAACATAGTATATATAATGTTGGCAGTTTCATTTTTCTTTGTGCCGCACAGAATAAAATTTATGTATATAGGATTTATTGTTGGATATTTTTTATTTTGTTCAAATTATAATTGTTTTATGGCTATGAATTCCAAAAATGAAGTTTTATGGACTTTAGGGAGCGTTTGGTTAAAATGATTTTGCAAACATGGGATTATAAAGTTGTCAAACTCTTATTTATAGGCTTTTTAACTATATCAGTTGTTTTAGTTGTCGAAGGTTTGCTGCATTATTTTCTTGCACCGGATACGCCAAAGACAAATGAAATTTTAGCCGCAATATTTATGCACTTAATTCCTTGTCTGTATATTCCATTGATAGGTTTGTGGTGTTTGCCGCGCTATTTGAATATGGGATATTTTTTGTGCGGAGTAGATGTTGTATATTTAATATTTCAACTGCATTGTTTACTGTATCGCTATCTATGGCCGGATTATGGTGATTGGTGGATATGGAAATATAGTATGGGCAAGTTGACATCGGATTAAGGATTAAAAGGAAATGAAACAGGTATTTTATTTTGCAGCGATATTTTTAGTTTTGGCGGTTATAGGTATTGCCGGATATTTGTTTTTTGATAAACAGTCCTATTGCTTGGATATTGGAAAGATATATGACCCGGTGCAGAAAATCTGCCGTGATGATTGTCTAAGCTGGAATGAGCAAATAGGATGTGTGCCGATAACAGATGAAAACAGGCGGAAGAAAGCCGCAGGAGAACTGTAAAAATAACCATTAGCTTTATGGAATCAAAACGCTTTGTTTAAGTGAAAACAAGGCGTTTTTTTTTTGTACCCGAAATTTGGAGAAGCAGGATGACCTACATCAGTAAGCAATTCGCGGATGAAGTGCTTCTTCCCGACGGATCTGTCGCGTCTTCGGTCGCGGACGTTGACAAGTATTTACGCGCCACGGGATTGGCGTTGGCGAGCGACTATTCACCCGAATATTATCAAAATATTCGAACTCAACAAGAAAGAGAATGGCAGCAATCGGTGTTTGCCGATTTTCTTTATAACTACAAAAGGATGATATGGAATGAATGAAATCAGAAAAGAACTGGAAAAACAGTTTAAGGCGTTTGGTTTGTTTGAGCCGGATAGAGAAACGGTTGCCTCAGAATCAGATACCAAAGAAAAAGATGAACCGGTTTTAATTTTTGAGGCTCCTACCGATTTTGAACCAGAATTTGCCTCAGCTTTTAGTGAGCTTCCGCAAAAATGGCAGGAATATTTAACCAAAAGAGAAAATAGACTTTCTACAGAACGGAAAAAAATTAAAGAAAGTTCCGAGATTCTCAATTGGTTGCATGGTTTTGACCGATTGATGCAAGAACGTGGTAACGAAGGTTTTAAAGATCTGAAAGACTGGTTGGATGGTTTGGTTTGGATTGATGAAAAAATGCATCAAAATCCGGCCGAAACTTTGAACGCCATGGCCCAAGTTTTTGGGGTGTCTTCCAGATTTGGCAATGCCGTAACGGAAAATATTTCTGAAAAAATTTTAAACAGATTGATGAAGCTTGATGCCTGTTTTCACAATCTGGAAAGCTATTTGCAACAAAAACAAAATGACGATTTTATTAAACAAATACAAGATTTTGGAGAGCAAAAAAATGAAAAAGGCGAACTTTTGCATCCATATTTTGATTTGGTTTATCCATCGATTAAATCTTTGTTGCAAAGCGGATTGGCTATGAGTTTTGATGACGCCTATAAACAGGCTATTTGGCTCAATGCAGATATCCGTAAAGAGTTGATTGCGCAAAAAATCAACTCAGATGCCGAAGAAGCGCAAAAAGCGCAGAAAGCGGCATTTTCTCCCAAAGGAAAAGCAAAAGCACCTGATAGACCTCTAACTCTTCGGGAAGAGATAGAAAAAAATATGGCTGCTTTTATGGATTAATTTAATTTTATAGGAATAAAAAATGGTAAAAATGAAAT
>JBNMLT010000070.1:0-6549 GCA_050874965.1 Alphaproteobacteria bacterium | reverse complement strand
TTATTATGCCTTAAAAATTGTTGAACAACAAGGTCTGCCCGGAGAAAATCATTTTTACATCACCTTTAAAACAAATTTTCCAGGAACAATCATTTCTAAAAACCTACAAATTCAATACCCTGACACCATGACTATTGTTTTGCAAAATCAGTTTGAAAATCTGATTGTTCGGCATAATAGTTTTTCTGTGGATTTAAGCTTTGGCGGAATTCCTCAAACCATTACCATTCCCTATGACGCCATCACTTATTTTGCCGATCCTTACGCTAAATTTGGCTTGAGCTTTACACTGGATGAGGGAAACACGCCTTTAGCCAATACTTCCTCTGATGAACTAAAATCAGCCGCTTCCGGCGACGCGCAAATAATTTCTTTTGATAGCTATCGCAAAAAATAATGCTAAAAAAATCAATTCTCATAGCCGGAAGGCACGCTACCAGCATTAGCATTGAAAAAGAATTTTTTGAAGCGTTGAAACAGATATCCGCAGAACAAAAAGTTAGCCTAAACACCTTAATTACAAATATAGACAATCTTCGAGAACAAGAAAATCTTTCAAGCGCTTTAAGAATTTATGTCTTAAAATATTATCAGCAAAAACTAACTTCTCCAAAATGAACGTGTAAAAATAACCATAACGGTAATAACTTCCAACCGTCCCAGAAGCATGGCAAAACACAGAATATACTTTACTGGTTCAGAAAAAAACGCGTAACTTCCTGTTGGCCCCAAAATTTCGACACTACCAATTCCGACATTGGTCATACAAGCAACAGACGCCGCTAAAGAAGTGCTGAAATCAACGCCACACAAGCTAATGACAACACCAATAATCAGCATGCTTATAATAAAAGAAAACACATAAACAAACACCGATGTAATAACATTTTGTGCAGGATTAATATTACCAACCTTCAACGGAATAACTCGATTGGGTTCAACCATAGAAAGCATATATTTGTGCAAATACGCATAAATAACCTGCCAACGAAACATTTTTATGGAACCGCAGGTTGATCCCGTACATCCACCGCTGAGCGAAAGCAACATAAAAACTGCGCTTGTCCAAATTCCCCAACCTATAAAATCTGTTGAAGATAATCCGGTGGTTGTCATCACAGAAATAACGCTAAAAAAGCAATATCTCAGGCATTGAGCAAATGAATAATCCGAAGATGCGTAAAGATAAATGCTTACAAATAAACTGAAAAAAAACACCGCTTTCAAAAAAACAGAAACTTGATCATTTTTGTTTGCCGCGCCGCGACGGAACAGCAAAATGTAAAAAGTCAACGGCAACGAACCAGATAACATAAAAATCATAATCACCAGCTCGATAGAGAAGCTGTCAAAAGCGGCAATAGAATTATTTTTAGTGGAAAATCCGCCTGTACCAATAGCTGACATAGCATGATTAACAGCGTCAAACCAATCCATACCTAAAAGAGCCAAAATAGCCGAACACAACAGAGTCAACAAAGTATAAACAGCCAAAATTCTCTTAGCAATATAACTAAATTTAGGCATAAATTTGTCATTGGAATCCGAATTTTCGCGTTGAAAAATCCGCATTCCGCCAATTCCTAAAAACGGCAGTAGAGCCACTGCAAAAATCACAATTCCCAAACCACCCAAAAAATTCAATATAGAGCGCCATAATAAAATAGTTTGAGGCAAACTTTCAACATCTGAAAAGATTGTTGCCCCTGTTCCCGTAATTCCTGAAATTGTTTCAAAAAAAATATCAGCAAACGAATAATTTTGATTGTAAAACAAAAAAGGAAGTGTGGCAAATAGCCCCACAAAACACCAGCTGACAGTGGTAACCAAATAAGCCTGCTTTAAGGATATTTTTTCAACTTTTGTATAGCTCGAAAGAAATAGCGAAAAGCCAAAAAATACCGATATCATGGCTGAAGGAATAAAAGGCGACCATTCAACATCGGCACTAAAAAAATCATAACCGGCCGGCACCAGCATAATCAGTCCCAAAATTCCCAAAATATAGCCGCTTATCATAAAAACGGGTTGCCACATATCGCTTTCCTATTGCAATGCCACGTTTTGCGCATATCCTTGTTCAGCTAACAACTTATTTAAAAATAATCCGTCAACAAAACATAAAGCCGTTCCCACATTATTCCGCAAACTTTTTGCCACAACGTAGCAGGAAATATTTTTCTCTTCGACTAATTCCTGTAAATATTTTTTAGCCGCCTCAGTATCATAAAATTCCGGATCAGAATAAACGCCATACAAATAAACAAAACGCTCATTCACATACAAACTATTTGCATCCACCAGTTTCATTTCACCCAATATTATTTCAGGTTTGGGCAAATACTCTAAATTCAAAGAACTTTTTTTCACATACAACTGCTCTAAATCCCGAGCTGATAACAGGGTTTTATTTTCCGGTGTTGTTTTTTCACTTTCCGCCAAAACAACTTCTTGCTGTTTATCAGTTTGAGCCTGCTGTTTAACCTCGGCAAATGAAACTTCGCTGGTTACCGTAGCCGGCACTGCCTCTAGCGGCTCAAACTTGACTTTGTTAAACTTTCCAACATTCCAATTGGCATATCGTGCCGGCTCATCATTTTTTACTTGTTCCGCCGGCTGTTCTAAACTTTTTTCATTCGAAATATCTTTTTTAACAACTTTTTTTTCCAAAGGTTGAAAATCTTTATTGCGAACAACATTTTCCTGTCTATAAGGCACTAAAATTTTATGAAAATTTTTTACACCAAAATCAAACAACTCATGTCGGAAAAATGCCAGTAGAACAACGATTGTCACAACAGGATGACGTAAAGGATAAGTAATCCACTCATAAAGAGTATGTGTAACCTGCTTTATTTTTCCACTTTTTTTACTATCCTGATTTTGTTTTGCCATTTATTTTGCTCCACTGTATTTTTGTTGAAGTTCGGCGGCTCTTTCCGGTGTAATACGTTCAAACAAAGCATCTCCAGCTTCAAATTTGTGACCGGCTTTAAGGGCAAACATTTCCTTTTCAACCTTAAAATTTTTGAGAGACGGCATATCCTTAGAAGTTAAGCCGAATTTAGCCATGATTTTTTCAGCTGTATCCGGCATAAACGGGGCGCTCAACACGGCGTAAATGCGAACTAAATTTAGGCATAGGTACAAAATTGTGGCAGCACGCTTTTCATCTTCTTTAATCACCATCCAAGGTTCTGTGGTAGAAATGTAATTATTGCCTTCGACCCAAATTGCTCGCAATTCCGCGGCGGCTTTACGGAATTCCATTTCATTTAAATATTTAAAATAGTCTTGAACCCGATTTTGTAAAACTTTAATCAGCTCTCTGTCTTCCTCTCGCAATTCACCACCTTCCGGAATTTGAGAGCCCAGTTTCGAGGCGGTCATTTTCATCACACGTTGCGCAAAATTTCCTAACACACCATTTAAATCTTTGTTTACCGTGTTGACAAAACTTTCAAAAGTAAAAGACGAATCAGAACTTTCCGGAGCATTAGCCATTAACCAATAACGCCAGTAATCGGCAGGAAATTCTTGCACGGCATCTTCGGCAAACACACCACGATGTTCTGATTTAGAAAATTTTCCACCTTCAAATGTCAAATAACTGAATCCCTTCAAAAAATCAACTTTAGTCCAGTTTTCACCTGTTCCAAGCAATGTTGCCGGAAAAGTTATGGAATGATAAGGAACATTATCTTTTCCCATAAATTCGACATAGCGCACGTCTTTAGCATCCAACCACCAGTCTTTCCAATTTCGTTCTTCCGGCTTTTCATCAGCCCATTGCTTTGTAATGCCAATATAGCCGATTGGCGCGTCAAACCACACATAAAACACTTTATCTTCAAAGCCTTCTTTATTAACTGGGAATCCCCATTTCAAATCACGGGTAATACAACGAGGTTGCAAACCTTCTTTAACCCATTTTTTAGCAATAGAATAAGCTACATCCGGCCAAAAAGCTTCTTTTGTTTTAAGCCATTCCACTAATTTTCCTTCAATTTTCGGAAGATTTAAAAACAGGTGCTTGGTTTCACGCACTTCCAGATTAGTACTGCCGGAAATAGTGCTGCGCGGATTAATTAAATCTGTCGGCTCCAAAACTTTTGTGCAGTTTTCACATTGATCGCCACGTGCTTTGTCATAACCACAATAAGGGCAAGTTCCTGTAATATAGCGGTCTGCCAAAAACATTTTATCATCAATTGAATAAACCTGTTTCATTGTCTTTTCAGCAATAAAACCATTTTTATCTAACTGAGAAAAAATATGATATGTCATTTCCTTATTTTGTTCACTGGATGTGCGTCCAAAATAATCAAACGACAAATTAAAATCCTTATAAGTTTTTATGTGGCGAGCATGATATTTATCGCAATATTCTTCCACTGGAAGTCCTTCTTTCAGAGCACCAACTTCAGAAGCCGTACCATGTTCATCATTTCCGCAAATATACAAAACCTCATTACCCAGCATTCGCATATAACGAGCATACACATCAGAAGGAAGAAGACAGCCAACCATATGACCAAGATGCGGAATTCCATTAATATATGGCAGAGCTGAAGTAATTAAGATTTTTGACATATTTACGTTTCTCCTAAAAAGATATAACAACAATAGTTGAAAGTTTATCCATTTTTACCAAAATCTCAAGCAAAAATACAAGATAAACCACGTTTTTTTGTAAAACGCAAAGCATCAAAAAAATAACGGCATTAGCATTTATAGATTGATTACAATCTTCTTAAATATTCGGCAAGATTAACAATTGCCGAGCAAACATTCACTTTTGTCTCCTCAAAATTTTCATTTTTGCTTAAATTTATTTCATCAGCGTATAACGATCTATTCAATTCCAATTGCAATGTATATGTTTTTTGTCGAGGCTGACAATAATTAAAAGTAATAAAAGCTCCTGAATACGGGCAATTTTCTTGCACAGAATAATTGCAATCCCAAAATTGTGACGCGAAAAAATCACTATATTCCTGAGGACAACTCTGACTAAATAAATTTCCCAAGCAAACGTCAATGCCTGAACGATCGTCTATAATTGAACAAATTTTTGAAGGCATGGAATGACAGTCTAAAACCATGCAAAAACCAAATTTTTTCAAACATTTGTTAATTAATTGCTGCAATCGATTATGATAAACGTCATAAACCTTGCTCAACCGTTCCTGAACTTCATGATAATTCAACAACCCAGCATATAAATTTTCCCGTCTAAAATTAATCCGATGGACAACCCCCAACCCAACGCGGCAATGTTTATCATACAAAACATCCGTTTCTTTTGGATAATTGTAGAACATCGCCGGATCAAGCTCTAATCTATCGCGATTTAAATCCACAAATGTACGGTTTATATTCATTTTAATAGCGGTCACACCTTTGTTCAAGGCATCTTGCAGTAGTTCATCCACAAACAAGTCTTCGTTTCGGCGCAAAATTTTTTCTTCAAACTGAACATTCTGTAAAAATTCTTTCGGAAAAATTTTACCGCTGTGCGGAATAGATAAAATTAACGGATAAACAAATTTATCTGTGTTAAACTCATCATAGATAGAGAGATTCTGATAATTAACTTGAAAGTCCAAATGCTTATCCGCCATATATCACCTATTTTTTCAAAGTTAACATTTTTCGCGAAGGTTTAACTTCAGAAGTTTTAGCCGCGTTAACTGTTCTCACTTTATTGAAATGACGTTTTATCGGTTTGCGCTCATCCAACTCATAACCTTCATTTTTATGATAAGATTTGCCATTACGTTTGAATTTTCGTCCTATCTTTTCACCTTTTTCTTTTTGATTGGTATTTTTTTCTTTAAAATGTTGTTTTGTTTTTAAAGATGAGGATAAATGCTTTTCATCTTGTCGCTTTCGGGTTTTATTTTCATTGACGTGTTCCGAGCGACGGCGTTCTTCTCTTTTACGTTTTGTTTTTGCCTTTTCTACAGACCAACCGAATTTACCAATTTGTTTTCCCAATGCATAATAAAAACCATGAGCATACGCCAATAAATCTGCTTTTTCCAAATGCAGAGCGTTATTATCATCTAAATAATTTTCATCAACATCTACCGTTAACACTTCAGCTAAAAACATATCATGAGTGGCTGGCTCGTTTTCTGTGCCCAGATGCTTTATTTCTAACACACGGCATTCTAAAGAAATTGGAGATTCCAAAACCTGTGGAGCCAAAACTTTTGAACATGGAGCCGCCGTCAAACCGGACAGCTTAAACTTATCCGTTGTTCTACCACTTTTAACGCCGCACAAGTCAATTTGTTTAGCCAAAGCCACCGTGGGCAAATTGATAACAAATTCTTTTGTCTTGGAGATAATTTCATGGCTGTAACGTGACGGTCGAATAGAAACATAAACCAAAGTAGGATCACTACACAACACACCAGTCCAAGCCGCCGTCATAACATTTGGCTTTTCCATTGTTCCGCAAGAAATTAAAACCGGTGGCAACGGTGCCATCAATGTACCAGGTTTCCATGAAATTTTCGCCATAAAAAACTCCTTATAGAC
>JBNMLT010000069.1:0-6586 GCA_050874965.1 Alphaproteobacteria bacterium | reverse complement strand
GGCGTGCGGCTAAATATATTCCAAAGCATAAATTCCTCCGTTAATTTACTTTATACATACAGTGAATTTAACAATAGTTCAAGCAAAGAAACTGAGTATTTAGCAAGAATTAAAATGTTTGTATAACATAAAGTCTCACTATGCAGTGAGACTTTATGTTATAGGTGCTTAAAAGACTACTTCGTAAACATCTAGATGACGCATTTTGTATTGAATAACTTTCATGCCTGGTTTAGCTTCAAGCCATAATGGATTGTCAGAGGCTTTAAGGCTAACAGCTTTTTGGTTAGTGAATATCACATTGACAATGGTTTCAGTACCGCCGGTGGCAGAACCTTGTATGGATCCTGAACCGGCACCGGCTCCCAAGCCAATACCTCTAAACAGCGCGCCAAATGAGCCGAATGTGATATTGCCATTGAGCTGAGCCGCTAGTTGTGCCGAAACATTACGAGTAGCCACGCGGGCAATGGTGTAAACGCCGACTTTTCTTTTTTCTACCACTTCAAATATATTATCATCCAAATAAAAAAGTGTGCCGGGGGCATAGTTTTTGCAAGGGACGTTTACATTTGAAGGTTCGTATACTCTCCAATCACCAAAAAAATTTCTTTTATCTTTAGCGTCTGTCGTAAGGGACAGGTTGTATCTAGAGAAAAAATTTTTTTTCACAGGTTTTTTATTTTTGTCATAAAATATCCAAAACCTTACATTGGAAGATAGATAGAACGTTTTGTAGTATTCAGTAGTGGAAGAACTCTTTACAACCTCGGTTGTAGCCTTTTCCAACTTGTAATACTGAGCAGAAGCGTTAAAGTTGAACACCAAAGCCAACAAAATGACCAAGAATAATCTCATCATAATAAAACCGGAATGATTAAAGAGGTTTGAATTTGACCGGATCCTCTATGATAATAATAAATTGATAGACTTAATATAAAATTTTTGTCAATATTATTTTGTCTGATTAAATTTAAAAAACACTTGAATTTAAAATTTATATGCGTTATAAAGTGCTCTGTCTGAGTTGTTCGGGCGAATTGGCATGCCTGACAGCTTGTTGTTTAATTCCAGTTTATTGAAAGGGAATAAAATGCCTAAATTGAAAACTAAAAAAGCCGCTGCTAAACGTTTCAGCGTTACGGGTACCGGCAAATTAAAAAGAAACCATTCGTTCAAGAGACACCTTCTCTTCAACAAACCAACAAAGCAAAAAAGACAAGCTCGCGGCTCAATGATTATTGCTGCTGCCAACAAGTTTGTTAAAAAGTTTTTACCGTTTATTTAGGGGAGGATAGGATATGTCTCGTGTTAAAAGAGGTTTGACGGCTCACGCTCGCCATAAAAAAATTTTGGATATGGCTAAAGGTTACAGAGGCCGTAATAAAAATGTATTCAGAGTAGCTGTTGAAAAAGTTGAAAAAGGTTTGCAATATGCTTACCGCGACAGAAAAGCAAAGAAAAGAAGTTTTCGTTCTTTGTGGATTCAACGTATCAACGCTGCTACACGTATCAATGATATGACTTATTCTCGATTTATCAGCGGGCTGATTAAAGCCGGTGTTGAACTTGATCGTAAAGTTCTTGCTGATATCGCTTTGAAGGAGCCCCAAGCATTTGCTAAGTTGGTAGAAACTGCCAAAGCGGCTCTTAAGAAATAAAATAGATACAAAGTAAAAAAAATAAAAAAGAGTTGGCTAAAGGGCAATCCAAAGGCGGACTCTTTTTTATGTTTAAAAACTAAGGTTGCAAATAATGGAAAATTTAGAAGAATTAAAAAACGATACCCTGGCAAAAATTAAGGCAACGGCGAATTTGAAAGAATTGGACGATATTCGCGTGATTGTTTTGGGTAAAAAAGGCAAATTGACCGAACAAATGAAAGGCTTGGGCGCGTTGCCATTGGAAGAAAAAATTGCCGCCGGCAAAGCTTTGAATGTGGTTAAAACCGAAATTGATAACGCTATCACGGCGCAAAAATCCGTGTTGGAAGAAAAAGCCTTAAATGAAAAATTGGCCGGCGAAACCATTGATGTTACTCTGCCGGTTCGACCTGAAACGCAGGGGCGCATTCACCCTGTGTCCAAAATTTATGAAGAAGTTGTCGCTATTTTTGGCGAAATGGGGTTTGAAGTGGCAAATGGTCCGGATATTGAAGACCAATTCCATAACTTTAACGCTTTGAATATGCCGGCGAACCATCCGGCGCGCCAAATGCAGGATACATTCTACCTCAGCAGCAACCCTGAGGAACCGTTTGATATGGACACCGCTTATGTTATTCGCACCCATACTTCGGGAATGCAGATTCGCACTATGGAAAAACAGCAACCGCCAATTCGCATTATTGCTCCGGGGCGCACCTATCGTTCCGATTATGACGCCACCCATACCCCGATGTTCCATCAGGTTGAGGGCTTGGTTATTGATAAAAACATTACCATGGCGCATCTTAAAGGCTGCTTGTATGATTTTATGAAAGCCTTTTTTGAACTTGACGATTTACCGGTGCGCTATCGTCCGTCATATTTTCCGTTCACCGAACCATCGGCAGAAATGGATATCGGCTGTCTGAAAACTAAAAACGAACTGAAAATAGGCGCGGGAACGGATTGGCTCGAAGTTTTGGGTTGCGGTATGGTGCACCCGAATGTTTTGAAAGCCGGCGGCATTGACCCTAACGAATATCAAGGTTTTGCTTTTGGTTTGGGAATTGATCGTCTGGCTATGCTGAAATATGGTATTCCGGACTTGCGGACGTTTTTTGAATCTGATGTTCGTTGGCTGAAACACTATGGTTTTACACCGCTTGATTTTTCTTCTATGACCGGCGGTTTAAGCAATAACGGAGGACTTGCACGATGAAATTTACTTTATCATGGCTCAAAGAGCATTTAGAAACCACGGCTTCTATTGAAGAAATTAGCGAAACTTTAACACGAATTGGTTTGGAAGTGGAAGAAGTTTACAATCCGGTTGCTAATTTAAACGGTTTTATTACGGCACGTCTGGATAGTGTTGAAAATCATCCGGATTCTGATCATTTGCACGTTTTATGCGTGAATGATGGAACAAACAAATACCAAGTTGTGTGTGGCGCGCCAAATGTGCGTGAGGGTCTGATCGGAATTTTTGCGCCCTCAGGAACATTGATTCCTTTGTTTAACGAACGTTTAAAACCAACAAAAATCCGTGGTGTCGAAAGTTGCGGAATGATGTGCGCAATAGATGAATTGGGCATCGGCACCGACCATAATGAAATTATTGAATTGCCGGCTGGCACGCAAATCGGCAAGCCGGCGGCGGAAGTCTTGGCGATTGATCCGGTAATTGAAGTATCTATCACTCCAAACCGCGCAGAATGTTTGGGCGTACGGGGAATTGCTCGTGATTTAGCTGCTGCCGGATTGGGTAAATTAAAGCCGTTGAACATTGTTAAAACGCCGGCAAAATTTGCTAATCCAATCAAAGTCACCGTTGAATGTCCGTCCGAATGTCCAACTTATACGGCGCGCTATATTCGCCTTGTGAATAATAATGTCGAAACGCCAAAATGGATGAAAGATCGTTTGAACGCCATTGGTTTGCATTCAATTTCGCCATTGGTGGATGTGACCAATTATATAAACTATGATTTGGCGCGTCCGTTGCACGTTTTTGACGCCGACAAGTTGAGCGGGGATATTGTTGTTCGCATGGCGAAAAACGGCGAAAAATTCACTGCTCTTAATGAAAAAGAGTATGTGTTGAATGACAAGGCGTTAAGCATATGTGATGCGGAAGGTGTGCAATGTTTGGGCGGTATTATGGGCGGTTTAGAAAAAGGCTGCACAGCGGAAACAACCAATGTTTTGCTGGAATGTGCTTTGTTTAAGCCAGAATGCATCGCTTGCACTGGTCGTCATTTGCAAATTGATTCGGATTCCCGTTACCGTTATGAACGTTGGGTTGATCCTAAATCGAACATCAGTGGTTCGGATTACGCAACGGCAATGATTTTAAGCATATGCGGAGGCGAAGCGTCGGAGTTAACTGTAGTTGGTTCAGAAAATTGTGAACCTCAGGTGGCCTATCTTCGTCCAGAACGTTTGGAAACATTAATAGGTATGCCTGTCAGCGCTGAAAAATCGATGGAAATATTGAATAAACTGGGGTTTGAAGTCTCTTTGGAAAATGGTAAAATCAAAGCTGTTTCTCCAAGTTGGCGTGGCGATATTGAAGGCGAGCACGATTTGGTTGAAGAAGTCGTGCGTATGATTGGTCTTGATGAAATTCCAGCAGTTTCTTTGCCACATGATAAGTTTCCAAAAGAAACTTTGTCTCCGGCGCAACACAATGCCTTAATTGTTAAGCATGAACTGGCTTCTCGCGGCATGTATGAAACAGTGACTTGGAGCTTTGCTGACAGTGATTTGGCAAAATATTTTCGTAAAGGTCAAGAAGCTATTGTTTTAGCTAATCCGATTGCTAAAGAACTGAACGAAATGCGGCCGTCAATTTTGCCAAACTTGTTGACGGCGGTTAAAAACAATATTGCCCGTGGTTATGCCAATGTCTCTTTGTTCGAAGTGGGACCGGAATTTTACGGACGTCATCCACAAGAGCAAATTATGGCGGCGAGTGGCGTGCGATGTGGACAGACTTCTAAAAAAGATTGGGCGCACAGCAACCGCGACTATGATGTTTTTGATGCTAAGGCAGATGCGCTGGCAGTTATTGCAGCGGCGAAAGGTCCGTTTGAAAATCCGCAAATCACTCTTGATGCGCCGTCATATTATCACCCTGGGCGTTCGGGCACTTTGCGTTTAGGTAAAAATGTTTTGGCATATTTTGGTGAGCTTCATCCGGCAGTATTGAAAGCGTTTGACATCAAAACGCGTGTGGTTGCTTTTGAGGTGAATTTGGATAATATTCCATTGCCGCGCAATTCTCAAGGAAAAGCGCGTAAAAAACTGGAACTGTCACAATTCCAACCGGTGGATAAAGATTTGGCGTTTGTTGTGGACAAGTCTGTGAGCGCTGCTTCTATCATAGCTGCGGCCAAAAATGCCGACCGCAACCACATTACGGATGTGCGCGTGTTTGATGTCTATGCCGGTGAAAATATGCCTGAAGGCAAAAAATCTGTGGCGATTGGTTTGACATTCCAGCCAATGGAACAAACCTTTACCGATAAAGATATTGAAAATTTGATGAACAAAGTTATAGCCGAAGTCGGTAAAAAAACCGGCGGAGAATTGAGATAGGAGAAAATAAATGGCTTTAAAAAACAGTCGTAAACAAAATTATCCGGAATGGTATCAAAGTGTGGTTGCCGAAGCCGATATGGCCGAAAATTCCGTTTCTCCGGGGTGTATGGTTATCAAGGCTTGGGGCTATGGAATTTGGGAAAGAGTTCAACACGAATTAGATATAAAGTTTAAGGAAACCGGACACGAAAACTATTATTTTCCACTATTTATTCCACTTTATCTGTTAAAACTTAGGATAATAATTCAACAAGTTTACCTCAGTTTTCTTAATTGTTCATCCGTTACTTTCAATGGCTTCTGATTCATTTCTGTATCCACCATAATAATTTCAAACGGTGTATTACTAGTATCAAATGCTTCTATAGGAAAAGCCCAAAGAGAACCTGTAGTAACACCAACAGCATTCATAACATCAATCGGAATATTCGTCCCCTCAAGGGGTTGAAAAACTTTTCCTTGGTTCGTCTTAATAACAACATTAGTAATATCTGGAGCCAGATTATATCCACCAATGAATAAATCCATATCTGTATTAGACCAAATCCAAATCCAAACAACATCACTATAATTTTTAATTTGATCTATAGTATACTGGCTTGGTTCTTTGAAATTACGACCATTAACAAAGTATGTATATTTCATTAATGAATATGGCGTGATGACTTCTACTCTTTGAGGAGCATGGTTAGATGTAAGCCAAGCATAATTTTTTATGCCTAAAAGATATCCGATGCGACTAGGCAAATCTTTTTTATTAATTAGGTCCTTGGCTGTTAATTTAATTTCTTCCATATCTTTATCTTCCAATGTTGCCAACGGAGTATTTAATTCTTTACTTCGTACTTTCATACGAGCAATTTGATTTCCCTCTCCATTAAGTTGTTTAGTTTTTTGTTCTGCTGCAATAAGCATTTCTACCATCTCATTATTTTGAAACTGTTTTGCTAAAGCCTTCATTGAAAGTGCTCCTGACATCTTTATATTAGGATCAGCCCCATTATCAAGAAGAAATTTTACCATATCTGTATTTTGATTCATTATAGCTACAGAAAGCGGAGATACACCACTTACTATATGATTAATATCGCCACCATGTTTTAGTAGCAATGATACTATCTCTTTATTTCCTGCACCAGCAGCTTCTGCAAGATATGTAAGTCCACCAGCAGCCCCATTAGGATCGATGCCAGAATCTAAATACATTTGAATCTGATTAACATCACCAAAATTTATTGCCTTCATAACATCAATTCCCGAAGGTGCAGCAAAGGTCACTTCCATTGAAAATAAAAAAGCAGTCGTTAACATAATTACTTTTTTATTCATAATATATT
>JBNMLT010000068.1:0-6625 GCA_050874965.1 Alphaproteobacteria bacterium | reverse complement strand
CGAGTTTAGTGCTCGGCTTTCTTTTTTTCTTTTTTATTTTTGCGAAATTTAGGCTGTTTTACTTTTTTGCCTGTTTTTTTGACTCTAGAGTTGCCACTTTCAGACGCCTGCAACTCCACATCATTTTTTTGCGAATCCATGACTGTATCTTTATCTGACGCGCTTTCTTTTTTAGACAAAATAATTTTTTGCAATGCTTTTGTTAACATTAAAAATAATGACATATACATTAATAACAAAATATTATTCAAAAATTCTTCGCCAAGACTCAAAATGAAAGATTTATAGTTCTGTCCCAATTGCGTTAAAACAAATGAAACACGTGTTTGAACAAAACTGACACATAAAAATAGAAGACTGTATGAAAAAATTATGCTAAAATTTTTATTGTTCGTTTCTTTCCAAATTTTTTTAAATGGCGGCATTTGAGGCTTTTCTAATATAAAACTGACAACAGCGGAAAAACGTATACATAAAAAAGGCATCCAGCAACAAATAAAGGTTAAAAGAAACCAAAAAAACTCTATTTTCCAATCTGGATTTGGTTTAGCCACCAAAATTTGAACAGCTAACAATATTGGCGCTATAAATAAAATAGCGCTGCCTAATAAAATCCCTATTTTTTTAAGGCGCTCTTTATCAAATTTGCTTAAATTTTTATAATTCCATTTTTCATCGGCTATCGAGGAACTATAAATATCCACACAAAATGAAAAATAGAGAAAAATATTGACCACAAAAAATATAACATATGACACAATTAAAGAGTATGGTAAATTAAAAGAGTAACACCACCAATTTCCTACTTCACATGAAAATTTCCATTGCCCTGTCAAAACAGTCACCAATAATAAAATTCCAGCATACAAAAGATAAACATTCCACCGCTGTAAAGTGTTTTTAAAAAGAAGGATTGTATTCCATAATATCGTAGGTATAGATAATTTCATGTTAAATTTCCTTTACTAAGGTTACACCGGGGATACTCCGTATGGTGGACAGCAATGTGCCATCGGCCAAAGAATAAGCGTTTTTCAGCACAATGCGGACGCTCCAATCTTCAATATCCGGTTTGATATAAACTTTATTTGTCCCGTATCTTTCATGTGACAAGGCTTCTCGAATCGGACGCACAGCTTCCACGTTGTTTATTTCAATAATCAAACCTTTTGAATTTTCTGAAATTTCATCATCCAACGTTTTTATAACATTAAATAACATCCGTGGCGGCATATCATCACCCTGTTTTTCTATTTTTACTTTGGCATATAATGGCAACCCGCTGTTTATGGCATGTTCAAATTTAGTTATGCCATCAGAAAACAACAACCCCTCATATGCCGAAGTTGTGTCAGAAAGCTTGACAAACGCAAACGGTTTGCCGCTTTTACTGATTTTACGCTGAAAACTTTGTAAACATCCCGCTAAGTTGGCATAAATCACATCACCGGTTTTTATCCCTTTAACCGCATCGGCATATGTGGTAACGCCTAAGCGTTCCATACTTTCTTTATATACATCCAACGGATGCGCTGACAAATAAAATCCAATAGCCTCCGCTTCCAGTTGTAAACGTTCCAATGCCGGAAAATCCGGTTTATCTTGTAATTTAACTTTTGCATTAAGCTCTTCGTTGCCAAATAGCGAACTCTGATTGCTGTTTTTTAATTCCGCTGCCGCGGCCATGTGGCGTATAATATTTTCTATATTTGCAAAAAGCTTGCCGCGATTGGTATCCAAGCAATCAAAAGCACCGGCTTTAATTAATTGTTCCAGTTGTTTTCGATTGATTTGTTTAACATCAACGCGATGAATAAAATCTGACAAATCTTTGAATTTTCCATATTTTTCACGTTCTTCCACAATGGCATTCATATTCGCCTCACCCACGCCTTTTAATCCAGCCAAAGCAAAACGGATATTGTTTCCCTCAACTTTAAATAAAGCGTTTGACATATTAATATCAGGCGGCAAAACTCTATATCCCATTTTTTTAAATTCTTCGGTATAAAACAAAACTTTATCAGTGTTTGTAATATCAAAGTCCATAATCGCGCACATAAACTCCACCGGATAATGGGCTTTTAAATACGCTGTTTGATAAGAAATTAAAGAATAGGCGGCAGCATGAGATTTATTAAAACCGTAAGAAGCAAACTTTTCCATCTGGTCAAAAATAGTTTTAGCCACCTCGCCGTCAATGCCTTTTTTTATGGCGCCTTCGGTAAACATTTCGCGTTGATGAGGAATTTCATCACGCATTTTTTTACCCATAACCTTACGCAATTTATCGGCGCCACCTAATGTGTATCCACCTAAAACCTGAGCAATTTTCATTACTTGCTCTTGATAAACCATAATACCATATGTTTCACCAAGAATCGGTGCCAAATCTGGGTGTAGATATTTAATTTCTTCTCGTCCGTGTTTGCGATTTATGTAAGTTGGAATATTATCCATTGGCCCTGGGCGATATAAGGAAATAACCGCAATCAAATCCTCAAAACGGTCTGGTTTAATTTGTTTCATGACATCGCGCATGCCGGATGATTCAAACTGAAAAATCGCACTGGTATTTCCTTCTTGCATCAGCTCATATGTCGGCTTATCATCCAAAGGTACAGACGCCATATCCAGTTCAATACCATGTGTTTTTTTGACCCAATCAACCGCCCGTTTAATAACTGTTAGTGTTTTTAGCCCTAAAAAGTCAAACTTAATCAAACCGGTTTCTTCCACAAACTTCATATCATATTGCGTAACCGGCATTTCCGCCCGTGGATCTTTATAAAGCGGCACCAGCTGATCAAGCGGTCTGTCGCCAATAACAACTCCGGCCGCATGCATGCCTGAATTGCGATATAAGCCCTCCAATTTCATTGCAATATCAAACAACTTATTGATTTGCGGATCTTTTACACGCATTTCTTCAAGTTCAGGAACCTGATCAAGAGCCTCCTTCAATGTTGGATTTTTTCCACCTTGCCCTGGCGGAATCATTTTAGAAATTCTATCAGCTTGGCTATATGGCATTTGCAAAACGCGTGCCACATCACGAATCACGGCTTTTGACTGTAATTTACCATAAGTAATAATTTGCGCAACGTGGTCATAACCGTATTTTTTCTGCACATATTCAATTGTTTTATGTCGGTTTTCCTGACATAAATCCACGTCAAAATCAGGCATATTCACACGTTCAGGGTTTAAAAAACGTTCAAACAGTAAATCCAAACGAATCGGATCCAAGTCTGTTATTTTTAGCGCCCACGCCACAATGGAACCGGCGCCGGAACCTCGCCCCGGCCCAATTGGCACACTATGGGTTTTTGACCAGCGGATAAAATCCGACACGATGAGAAAATACCCAGGAAAGCCCATTTTTTTGATAACGCTCAACTCATAATCTAAGCGTTCATAATAATGCCTGTCTATTTCAGCACGCTCTACCTCTGTCATTCCATCATGATAAACTTGTATTTTCATCCGCTCGTTTAGGCCTTTGTAGGCTTCTTCGGTAATAAACTCGTCTTGCGTTTTACCTTCGGGACAAATAAAAATTGGCAGCAACGGCTCCATTTTGTATGACAGGTAATTACATCTTTTAGCAATATTTACCGTATTTTCCACCGCTTCAGGAATATCTTTAAACAACTCAAGCATTTCTGCTTCACTACGCCAATGGTTCCCTGGCAAATATTTCCGGCGATTTTCGTTAGCCACATATTCTCCGGCCGCAATACAACACAAAGCATCGTGCGCTTCATACATGCTTTCATCAAAAAAGAAGACATCGTTTGTAGCCACTAGCGGAATATTATGCTTATAGGCAAACTCCAAAAACACCGATTCTGTTTTCTTTTCTTCTTCATAACCCACGCGTGAAATTTCAATATAAAGCCCGTCACCGAAAATCTCTTTATATTCCAACAATTTTTTTTCGGCTTCTTCCTTACGATTTTGTAAAATTAGGCGCCCGATAGGACCTTCATATCCACCAGTAAGGCAAATCAATCCTTCATTGAAGTCACGCAAATTTTGCATATTAAGTTGAGGCGTGTCGCTATGTTCCATATTATCCAGATAATAACGACGAAACATTTTCATTATGGATTTATAGCCATTTTCATTTTTTACTAAAAGAATGATTCTATCTGGAGGTAGTTCCTTACCTTTTGAAAGCGCTAAATTTTCCGAATCTTCATTATGCACACAAAGCTCTGAGCCGAGAATCGGTTTAATTCCTTCATCTGAAGCGTATTTGGAAAAACATTTTCCACCAAATAAATTTCCTCTGTCTGTAATGGCGCAGCTTGGAATTCCAAGTTCATGCATTTTATGCACTAACTTTGGCACCAGTATTGCGCCCAAGGATAGAGAATATGCGGTGTGCACGCGTAGATGTATAAATTTTGGCTCAGGCATAATATTAATCAGTAGCTTTTGTTAGTTTTTTCTGCTTGATTTAATTATTTATTATCTGATCCAGCCTTTTGGTAACAACGACAATGACAAATTCCATCGCGTTCAATATCACTTCGACAAAGTTCTGAAATACAATATCTTTTTTCATTATTACCATCACAAGGACAGCGTTTCCATTCAGCATCACCAAACATCATATTTTTTGCCTTTGCAATTTTTTCAATATTCTGTGTTGGGTAATAACCAGCTTTTTTGCAGTTTTCTAACATTTTCTCTAAAATTGTAGCCATTTTTATCTCCTATCTTTGTTCTAATATATCTAAAAGCGAACTTAATTCAGCAGGTGTGTTGTAGTGTAATGTTATACTACCTTTTCCTTTTTTTCCAGCATTTATTTTAACTTTAAGTTTTAATTTTTCTTCCAAGTCCGCCATAATTTTTTCGATATCTTTATCAATTATTTTCGGTGTTTTAGGTGCTATTTTTTTAACATCAAGTTCTTTGATATTTGCAGCCAAAGCCTCCGCCTCACGAACGCTTAGACCTTCCTTAATAATTTTTTCCGCCAATTCCACCGCATTTTCTTTACCAACTAAAGTTCTGGCGTGTCCGGCAGACAGTTTATTTTCTTTAATCATTTGTTTTATTTCAGATGGCAAACTTAACAGACGTAAAGTGTTGGCAATGTGACTGCGCGATTTGCCAATGACTTTGGCAATAGCTTCTTGGGTGTACTCATATTCGTCCATTAATCGGTTTAACCCCTCTGCCTCTTCTATTGCTGACAAATTTTCACGTAATAAATTTTCAATTAAAGCAATTTCCAAAGTTTCACTGTCTGCTAAATCTTTTATAATCGCTGGGACAGTATTTAATCCCACCAATTTAGCAGCTCGCCAGCGTCGCTCTCCCGCTATAATTTCATATTTATTTTCTTTTTTACGCAGCAACAGTGGTTGTAAGACACCTTTTTCTTTTATTGATTCGGCCAAAGCTTCCAAGGTTTCTTTATTAAATTCAGTCCGCGGTTGAAAACGACAAGGTTCAATATCAACTATTTTTATTTCACTTGGATTATCTTTTTTAAATACACTGTTTTCAACAAAACTGCTCACATCAGCAGTTTCTTCGTCCAAATTTAAATTAATATCTTCATCACCCAATAAAGCTTCTAATCCACGACCTAACCCAAATTTTTTATTATTGGCATTCATTTTACAACTCCTTTTCTCTTTTTAAAACTTCTTTGGCTAATTGTATATAAGCTTGAGCTCCGGTACTTTTAAAATCATATATTAAAATCGGTTTTCCATGCGATGGAGCTTCAGCAATACGCACGCTTCGCGGTATAACCGTTTGGTAAACTTTGTCGCCAAAATACTTTCTAACATCAGCTTCAATCATTTGACTCAAATTATTTTGTTTGCTGTACATTGTTAGAATAATTCCCTGTAAACTAAGTGAAGGGTTAAAATTACGTTTAATGGCATTTATATTTTTCATTAAATCAGCTAAACCTTCCAGCGCTAGAAACTCACATTGCAAAGGGACCATAACCGAATTTGAACTAACCAAGGCATTAATTGTTATTAAGTTTAGAGATGGCGGACAATCAATGAGCACATAGTCATATATATGTTCTAAATTGCTTAGAGCTTTCTTTAAGACAAATTCACGATGTTCGACCTCCACCAATTCAATTTCAGCAGCAGCCAAATCCGGAGAGGATGGTATCATATCAAAACGTGGCAAATCTGTGTGAATTACAGCATCTTTCACATCACATTTACCAATCAAGACATCATATGACGAAAAGTGCTCTTTTTGTTTTGCAATTCCCATAGAGGTGGTAGCGTTTCCTTGTGGGTCAAAATCGATAACCAAAACTTTTTTTTCAATTGCCGACAGTGCTGTAGCAATATTGATTGTGGTTGTTGTTTTACCCACACCACCTTTGCGGTTTGCAACAGAAATTATTTTCATTTTATTTTCCTTAAATCAAAAATTTCATATAAATAACCATCAGCACAATATTTATTAACAAAGCGATTAATTTTAAAAGACCATTTCTTTTTTGCTTCGTCTAATTCATTTTCTCCGTTTTTTCCTTTAAGCAACAAAAAATGCGTATTTTTTGTATATATCGTTTTTGTAAAATCAAAAATTTTATCAACAACTGCCACAGCACGTGCTGTTATAT
>JBNMLT010000067.1:0-6693 GCA_050874965.1 Alphaproteobacteria bacterium | reverse complement strand
GTATAAAATACGGAAAAATGGCACAATTGATTAAACGCACATTTCTTTAACAAGCTGGATATGTACAAGTATCCAGCAATACCGATGTAGAGAAAAATTCCTTCAACGGTTATCCATAAAGAAGACGCGGCGCACAAAGCTAATAAAATCAGATTTTTTTGCTTTTTTGTTTCAATAAATTTAGTAAATTGCCAGAGGGCGCAGGCATTGAAAAACATAAGCATTGAATGGTGATCAGGTCTGTTGGCCAGAAATGTTTGCATAAAATTTGTTTGGGCGAAAAAAATAATAAATAAGGCTGTGCGGCTACGGAAGTTTAATAGCTTTTTAGCAGTGAGCCAACTTACAGTAAAAGTTAAAAATAAAAACAGAGGATTAAACAAAAAGCCACCTAAAAGAGCAGCTGTTTTAAGTGAGTAAAAATGGGTAAAAGGTAAAATCAGCAGACTCATAATGATATCTGGAAGCTTTGTCCAGTGACTGATTTCGCCAAAAGGGTAATTTGTCCATTTAAACAAATGCTCAGAAAAACTTGGATTTTGCATAAATTCTATTGTTCGCAAAACATGAAAATAATTGTCTGTGTCAACATAAGTATAATTTGCTTCCGTTATTTGAAAGTAACTCAACAGAAGTAGGCAAAAGAAATAAATGGAAAATTCCAGAGCATTTAAAAATCGTTGATTCATTGAAAAGCTACCCATTTTTAAACTTCATCGGCAGATATAAGCATTGAAGTTCCGGTTAACAGAATGATGAGCGTTGGAGCTGAAACAGCCAACCAAACGGGAATATATCCATTTACACCAAAAGCGTAAACAACTTGTGAAGAAAAATAAAACACAAATCCAACCGCAATACTTAAGATCACTCTGATTAAAATGCCCGATCCTCGTTGTGTGTTTTGCAACATAAAAATGGCTGCAATCATAAGCATTCCCACCAATGTGAAAGGTGACATCCACAGGCTTAGATAACGCATCCAATGACGACGGGCAGAAAAGCCGGCATGTTCGTAAAAAGATATGGTTTCAGGTAATTGCCAAAAGGAAATGGCGTCCGGTTCTATAAAATTTTCTTTAATACGTTCAATATTTATGCTGGTTTTATAGGTATAATCCATCAAAAATTCGACAGGTTTCCCGTTTTCCAAAACCTTCACATCTTTCAAATGAAAAAAATTACCTTCCAGTGTGGCAAAGTAGGCTTCATATCCCTTTAAAATTTGCGCGTTAGGACCAAGTTCTGTGATGCTGACATCGCGCATCCATAAAGTATTGCTTTCTTGCCGTAATGTTTTGGCTTGAATCAGAAGTACTTTGTCTTTTTCCATGGCTTCGCGTATCCATAAACCTTTGCTGGAAAAAAGAACAGCGTTAGGGTCTTTTGAGTCCAAACGATAATCTAAAATTTCATGCCATTCAAACATTTTTGCGGCAATGGGATTAAACAACATGGTATTGGCTAATCCTAATAGAAAAGCGGCAATAATCAGTGGTTTTAGAAAACCAAACATGGAAACTCCGGCCGAACGGATAATCACAAATTCATTGTTTTTGCTCAATTTCCAAAAAGTTATCATGGCCGCCACCATCATAACAAAAGGAATAATGATTTCAACTGTTTTTGTAACGCGCGTAACGGCTAACTGTGCGGCAAACCACATTGTCACATCATCGCGTCCAGAAATTTTACGAAGTGTTTCAATTGAGTCAAACATTAAAATAATGCCCAAAATAGCCAAAAGCACTATAAAAAAATTGCTGAGAAGCTGTCTATTCAGATATCGGCTTAAAATTGCAAAAAAGTTCATAGTTTAATCCTGTTGTTCCGGTGAATTTTCATTAAAAAACGGATCGGATAGGTATCTTTCAATGCTGTCCGGCAAAATGGCCACAATATTTTTATTTGCCATTTCTTCTCGGGAGGCCAAATTAAAAGCGGCGCATAATGCGGCTGCGGCTGAAATTCCAACAGGTAATCCTTCTGTTCGCGCAACAATTTTTGTCATTTCTAAAGCCTCATTACTCGTTACTTTGTAAACTTCATTCACCAAATCTTGACGGTATAAAGGTGGAATGAAGCCTGCGCCGATGCCGCCAATTTTATGCGAGCCTTTTTCGCCGCCACTTAAAACCGGACTTTCTGCCGGTTCAACAGCCATAACATACAAATCAGGGATGCAAGATTTAAGGGCTGAGGCAATTCCTGTGATTGTTCCAGATGTTCCGACGCCGCAGACAAGGGCATCTATGTTGCCGCCGGTGTCTTCCAATATTTCCGCGCCGGTGGTTAGTTGATGAGCTTCAACGTTTGCCGGATTTTCAAATTGTTTCAATTCAATTAAATTATCTGAGCGAGATTTTAATATTTCAACTTTTTTTAGGGCTCCGGACATACCTTCGGAGGCTGGTGTCAATAACACTTCGGCACCAAATTGACGTATAAGCGCGATTTTTTCACGAGATATATTTTCTGGCATAACAATAACAAGTTTATAGCCTTTTTCCGCACAAAATGCGGCCAAACCGACACCGGTATTTCCCGAAGTCGCTTCAATAAACACGGTATCTGTGTTGATTTTACTGAAAGGCGCTTTGTTAATCATATTGAGCGCAACACGATCTTTTACGGAAAAAATAGGATTATAAAATTCACACTTACCAAGTACATTAGCATTGCTGTTGTATTTTTTCATCAATTTGTTTAGCTTTAAAAGAGGGGTGTGCCCAACAAGCTCTTCTATGTTTTCGTAGATTTTAGACATGAGTTATTTCCTTATTCTGACAATCAAATTTTTAAATCCGCTTTTTAAAGTGGCGTCAAATGGTGTGTTTGCAATCAATATGTCTTCTTGCAATTGCCAATCTAAAAGACTGCTGTTAATTTGAGCATTTTCAACTTCATAAATTTTGAAAAGTTGAGTTTCTTTGAAATAATTTTCATTTTCTTCAATATTTGTGTGTAACGTAAAATGCAAAGTTGGCGTTTCGGTTAGGGAAAGCGACTCTTCTTTGGGAAAGGCATATAGACCGGAAATTTTATCATATTGGCATAAAATTAAATTGTCTTTGATGACAATAACATAGCAACAATCTCTTTTTTGAGCTTTGCTGGGCTCAAAAAAGAAGATAGCTCCATATTTATTGGTAAAAGGGGCTTTAGTCATGCTGAGCTTCTTTCTCTAATTCTTCTACAAATTTAACCAGTCCGGTTTGACGCACACGTTTCATTCGTTCGGCAGAAATAATTTCTCGCACGGTTTCGACGGTTTGGTCAACATCAACATTGACAACAACATAGTCATATTCATTCCAATGTTTCATTTTTTCTAAGATTAAGCCCATGCGTTTATTTATAGTTTCTTTACTGTCGGTGCCGCGGTTTTCTAAGCGGCGGCGCAATTCATGGATGGATGGGGGTAAAAAATAGATTGAAACAACGTCATTGGGTGCTTTGGCTTTCATCTGGCGCAATCCGACCCAGTCCATGTCAAAAACAACATCTTGTCCCACATTGATAAAACTATCCACCTCTGAGCGAAGTGTGCCATAGCGTGAACCATATTGCGAATCCACATGTTCATAAAAAGCGTCTTGCTCTAAAAGTTCATTGTATTTTTCATCGCTGATATAATAGTAGTCAACACCGTCCTTTTCACCTTCTCGAGGTTTTCTGGTGGTTACAGAAACGGAAAATTTTAGATTGTTATCCTGTGTCATTAATTTTTTGATTACAGATGTTTTACCTGTTCCAGACGGCGCTTCAATAATAAACATGGCTCCGCGGCGGACTTTTTTCAATGTATCGATAATATCAGTCATTTTCTTCCTCTTGCAAAATAAACGCATGTATAATATAATCCCAAAATAACATATAACGCAACAGTTAAAATTTTACTAGGATATTATGGCTATGTGCAAAAAGATTAAAAATGTTCTTATTACCGGCGCATCTTCGGGAATTGGTGAGGCCTTGGCGGTTTTATATGCTCAGCGCGGAGCTGAAAATTTATTTTTAAGTGGGCGCAATGAAAAACGGCTGGAAAAGGTGGTTGAACGTTGTAAAAGTTTTGGCGCTCATGTTGAAGGTAAAATTATAGATGTTGCCGATAAAGAGGCTATGAAAAAATGGATTTCGGAATGCCATAAAAAAGCAACGCTGAATTTGGTGTTTGCTAATGCAGGTGTTTCTACCGGCGAAGAAACACCTGAAAATATTTACAATACGTTTAATACAAATGTCATAGGGGTTTTAAACACGGTTACACCAGCGGTGGAATTGTATAAAAATTGTCTGGAAAATTCAGTCAAAACCATTGCCATAACCTCATCAATCGCAGGCTATCATGGTTTAAGCGCTTGTCCTTCGTATAGCGCCAGCAAGGCCTGCGTGAAAGCCTATGGCGAGGCGTTACGTAATAATTTACGTGCAGAAGGTATAGATGTTAATGTTATATGTCCGGGATTTGTTCGTTCGCGAATTACAGATAAAAACACTTGCCCCATGCCGTTTTTTATGGAAGCGGAAAAAGCCGCGGATATCATCTATCGCGGGATAAATAAAAATATTGGTTTGATTGCCTTTCCGTGGCCAATGCGTTTGGGTGTGTGGTTGCTTTCAATTTTGCCGAATTGCCTGAGTGATTTTATTTATAGCCGCTTGCCGCATAAGGTCTAAAAAATGCGCTGTTCTTGGGTTGATGAAAAATGTGCAGCTTATGTGCGTTATCATGATGAGGAATGGGGAAAGCCTGTTCACGAAGATTGTAAATTATTTGAAATGTTGATTTTAGAAGGATTTCAGGCGGGATTGTCTTGGCTGACAGTTTTGAAAAAACGCCAAGCGTTTCGAAAAGAATTTGCTGATTTTGAACCGCAAAAAGTGGCGTTTTTTGATGATGTTAGAGTTGAAAAGATGCTCCAAAATTCGCAAATCATTCGGAGCCGCTTGAAAATTGTCGCTGCTATAAACAACGCTAAAGTTTTTTTGCAGATTCAACAAGAGTTTGGAAGCTTTGCAAAATATCTGTGGCATTTTACAGATGGTAAAATCATGCGTTATAAAAATTTTGAGGGCATAACACATAACGAATTGTCAGATACAATTTCAAAAGATTTAAAAAAACGTGGTATGAAATATGTGGGGAGCGTTATCATTTATTCGTATCTTCAGGCAGTTGGTGTAATCAATGATCATGAGCCGCAATGTTTTTGCCATGAAAATTTTAATCACCACGATTAAGAGCCTGTTTCCAAGCTAACATTACTTCCGGCTTGTGACAGGCATCCTCTTTGGCGCGCTGTTGTAAAGTTTCTTTTTTATATTTTTCAAAGCGAGCTTTTCTTTCAGCGTACTCTTTTAAAGCTTCGCCTTTTAAATTTTCGCTGGCATTGCTTTGTTGGTAAGTGGCAAAATAATCTTGAATTTGAACGTCCAATGTTGACTCTTTGCCTGTGGCTTTCATTTCGTGAAAAACTTTGAGAATTAGAGGTGTTAATTTTTTTGCCAGTTTTGCATAGTAAAAATAAAGATTACAGTTCTTTGGCAAATTTTCAACGTTGGCAAATTTTATTTCAGGTTCTGTTCCCGCAATATCGGTTAAATAAATTGAACCGGCGATATCTTCCAATTTGTTGTTTTGCCTTTTCCGGCTGGCAAACATCATGTCGTGGATGGCGCCGTTGGCCGGTGTGATGTCAACGATAATATTATCATCAAAACGTTCTTTGGTGCAAATAACTCGATATTTTGTGTTGGACATAAAATTCTCCTTTTTTGTATAAAATATCATAAAAAATGAAAAGAGTCTAGTTTTTAAAACAAAGTCCTTGCATTTTTTGTTAAAAGAGCTTAGAAAAAAATGTGTCGACTTGGTGAGATGGCAGAGTGGTCGAATGCGGTTGACTCGAAATCAATTGTACCCGTTTCGGGTACCTAGGGTTCGAATCCCTATCTCACCGCCAAAAAAGGAAAAGCTCGCAGAAATGCGGGCTTTTCGTTGCTATTCAGACATATAGTCTGTGTTTAGAGTAGGGATATTGCAGTTTTACATTAAAAAAACACGTTTTGCGGGGGTTTCTTAATGTGAATTTAATCATTTCTAGGAGCTTTTATATCCGCAAGTAAATCAAATCCGACATACATTTGTCCGGTGCCAAAGGTATCTTCGGCGGAACTTTCACAGTATTTTGCTGCCATTGCCGGCGTAATCGGCTTGAAACGTTGTTTACCAAATTCTACGCAATAATAGACATCATCGTAAGTTTCGTTACAATTATCAGGATTATCATCATCGGTCCATGAATATGCGAACAAGGCCATGAATCCTAAAGTCTCTAGGTGGATATCTTCTTTATCTAGTACAATTCCTTTCATATCAGCGTTTCGCCAGTCATAAGTTAAAAGAGGCACGCACAAGTTTTGCGGCACCAAAATCCCTATGGAAAGTAATGAATGATAATTATTGCCATAACCCAAAGGATTAATAATCGTTAAAGGCGAGGATAGACCAATGTATTTTTTTCCATCCATATCAAACATGTATTCAGGCGGTAAAAGCCCCATGTCTTGAATGGTGTTGTCAGAGTTTAAGTCTGTAACTCCACTATCGAAAATATCATACATTTTTTGGCTGATATAAGCCGTTTTGATAGTGGCGGAAATATCGGAAATCATATTGACAATTTTATT
>JBNMLT010000066.1:0-6778 GCA_050874965.1 Alphaproteobacteria bacterium | reverse complement strand
GCCATTCCCATCATATCCGGCGTTGCAATACATCTATCGAAATCGATTTTGCCTGCCAAGATGGAATCGACCAAGTTTTCTGCGCCAATCACATCTGCACCGGCGGCTTTAGCTTCATCAGCTTTTTCACCTTGAGCAAACACAGCCACGCGAACAGTTTTACCATTGCCGTGTGGCAGTTGGCAAACACCGCGAATCATTTGATCGGCATGTTTTGGATCTACACCTAAATTGATTGCTAAATCAATGGTTTCATCAAATTTTGCTTTTGCATTTTCCTTAACGATTTTAATAGCTTCTTTAAGGCTATACTCTTTGTTTTTATCAAGAGTTTTATATGCATTTACTAATCTTTTTCCGCTCATCGACTTACTCCGTTACCTTGATACCCATAGAAATGGCTTGACCTTTAACCATATTCATAGCAGCTTCAACTGTTGGGCAGTTTAAGTCTGGCAATTTGGTGGTAGCAATTTCTTTTACCTGAGCCATAGTGATTTGACCGGCAACAGTTTTTCCCGGCTCTTTAGAAGCAGATTGCACACCAGCGGCTTTTTTAATCAAATAAGAAACCGGAGGCAATTTTGTGATGAACGTAAAGCTTTTATCTTCGTACGCTGTAATAATCACAGGAACAGGAACACCCGGTTCCATTTTTTGAGTTTGAGCGTTGAATGCTTTACAAAATTCCATAATATTCAGGCCTTTTTGACCCAAAGCTGGACCAACCGGTGGAGAAGGGTTAGCTTTTCCGGCAGGTATTTGCAGCTTGATAAGACCTAAAATTTTCTTTTTAGATTTAGCCATTATAATACCTCATTAGGTTAGTGGTAAAGACCAATGGCTGGTCCCCCACAAGTTGTTTAAACACTTACAGTCAAGGACAAAACAATCCCTAACCGTTTGTTTTGTATAACACAATATTTATAAAATGCAAGCATTTTTTAGAATCAGTTTAAGGCTAGTAAACAGAATTACTCAATAAAGTTAAAACAGAACAAGCCCGATTTTCACATATTTCGCATTTTGAAGCAACCGCCGCTTTATTATAGCGAACACATCCCATATCTCTAACGTATGAATCAGGCGCACCGGCTCCGCAAACACCATAACCTGTTTGCTCTATCCAAACAATCCATAAATTGGGATACAACTGTCCCATTTCAAAAAGCTTGTTACAGCAATCAACAGCTGTTTTTCCAGCTTGCATTCTATATTGAACATTCAGCCGAACGCCATATTTACCTATCCACTATCGATTTATAACATATACCTGATTACCAAAAATATCTTTGTGGTTTGCATCCACCATTCCTTCTGGCATTATCCCCGCATTAATTACCGTATTGGTTAAATCTTCAGACTTATTACCATATGTTCCTACTGTTGAAAACGCCATTTGCAAATTAGCCAACAATTCGGTGTAATGCGCACTCCAGCGATTCATTCTATATATGTTCATCGCTTTGGAGTAACCGGCAATACCACCGACGCTCAAAGCACCAATGATAGCAAGCACACCAAGCATTTCAATCATACTGCGGCCATATTCTAATTTTTTACACATATTTCTAACTCCGTTTATTGCCACATAAAACAAAACCCGCATTTACAGCGGGCGGATGTTCGAAAACCGTATATCATCAAACGGCTCGGCTTATTCAGCGCGTAACCTTATTTAGCCGACATCCGTCCATCAAAAACAGAAATCGGCATAAAAAATTAAAGTCGCTATGCTTAACGACTGATGATAAAAGGGTTTCGACGCCCTGAAAGTTTTTAACAACTTTCGTTTTTACTTTAGCAAAGAGCAGACTCAGCGTCAACAAAAAAAGGAGTACCTTTTGATACTCCTTCAACTCTATTTCATATGAAATTATTTTTTCAAAATAGATTTACCAGCATAAACAGCCATATCACCTAATTCTTCTTCAATGCGAATTAATTGATTGTATTTTGCCATACGGTCCGTACGAGACATTGAACCAGTTTTGATTTGACCACAGTTTGTGGCAACAGCGATATCAGCAATGGTTGTGTCTTCAGTTTCTCCGGAACGATGTGACAATACAGCTGTGTAGCCATGACGTTGAGCCATATCCACTGCTTTCATTGTTTCACTCAAAGTACCGATTTGATTTACTTTAATCAAAATAGAATTTGCAATGCCTTTTTCAAAGCCCATAGCCAAACGTTTTGGATTTGTAACAAACAAATCATCGCCAACCAATTGGATTCTACCACCTAAAGCAACAGTCAACAATTTCCAACCTTCAAAATCATCTTCGGCCATACCGTCTTCAATAGAGAAAATTGGGAATTTATCGCACAAACCTTTATAGTATTCAACCATTTCAGCATTGGGGTAAGATTTGCCTTCACCTGTCATTTCGTATTTACCATTTTCATAAAATTCAGATGAAGCGGCATCAATGGCCCATACAACATCTTCACCCGGTTTATATCCAGCATCTTTAATGGCATTTACAATAAAAGTTAAAGCTTCGTCGGCAGACTTCAAATTTGGAGCAAAACCACCTTCATCACCAACATTGGTATTTTGACCGGCAGCTTTCAAGTTTTTCTTCAAAGTCTGAAAAATTTCTGCGCCCATGCGAATAGCTTCTTTGATAGAATCGGCAGAAACCGGCATAATCATAAATTCTTGAATATCAATCGGATTATCAGCGTGTTTACCACCATTCAAAATATTCATCATTGGAACAGGCAATGTGCGAGCCATTGTTCCGCCTAAGTAACGATACAAAGGCAAGCCGGCTTCTTCTGCCTGAGCTTTTGCCACAGCCAAAGAAACAGCCAAAATAGCGTTTGCGCCCAAGTTACCTTTGTTTTCTGTGCCATCCAAATCAATCATTGCGTTATCAATGTCAATTTGATCTGCTGATTCATAGCCAGCCAAAGCGTCATAAATTTTATCATTTACATTTTCAACGGCTTTCAAAACACTTTTACCGCCAAAACGAGATTTGTCACCATCACGCAATTCAACAGCTTCATGAACACCCGTGGAGGCTCCTGATGGAACAGCAGCGCGACCAAATGCGCCTGATTGCAAAACAACTTCGGCTTCAACAGTCGGGGTTCCGCGTGAATCTAAAATTTCTCTAGCGTGAATATCAACAATAGCACTCATTTTTTTCTCCTATTCATAAATTTTAAGTGTTGGCTATAAATTAATTTATTTTCATTTAATGTCAAGTCTAAAGAACAATGCTCCATGTAAAAATAGCAAAGAGCCAAGCCCCCAAAAAACATTTCATGCCATTAATTATTTAAGTGTATATCCAAACGTTGAATTATATAAAAATACTGCCGTAAAAACAAAAAAAGCCATGCCTTTAAAGACATAGCTTTCAAAAAATCACATAAAGATGCTTAACATCAGAATCAGAGCTAGCACAGAAAAACCAAGCAAAATACAAAAAACGCTTAGAGATTTTTCTTGTTTTGAAAGCAGAGCCTGATTTTTGTTAACCTCCCATAATCCGCAACAATTTAGCATAAACAACACAGCATAACACGTCCAGAATTCCCATTTTGGAAGTGCATAATACGTTTGCGGCGTTTGCGCCTTTGGGTACAAAAGCAAATTGATAAACAAAATGATTACCAAAACGCCAACCATACTCAGAGAACCGTAATAAAAATACGGGCACTTTTTTGTTTTGGAATTGGGTAATTCAGCACAACCGCTTGCCATTATCGGAAACACTATAGCCAATAACAGCGGAATCAAAGAATAAATGAGCATACCACAAAAATAAATTAATTATAAAATAGTGCATTAATTATACGACAAAAATATTTTTTGTCAATGAATATTCTATTGAATAAAATTATATGTTTTGTTATACTTTTTACTATCCAAAAAGTTTTCAACCTTGCGGAGGTATTTATGTTTTCAGAAAAATGGAATTATCGATTTTTAGAATTAGCCACGCTTGTTGCCAGCTGGTCAAAAGACCCGTCGACAAAAACCGGCGCTGTTGTTGTTGGTCCGGATAAAGAAATTCGCGCCACAGGATACAATGGTTTAGTACGCGGTGTATCGGATGAAATACCGGAACGCATGGAACGTCCGACTAAATATGATTTTTTTGAACATGCTGAACGAAACGCCATCTATAATGCTTGTCTTACCGGTACTCAATTAAAAGGTTGTACCATATTTTGCACGCTGACACCTTGTACTGATTGCGCCAGAGCTATTATACAAGCCGGCATCAAAGAAGTTATAACCTATGAATATAAACCCATGGAAAACGATCCTAAGAACACCTGGAGGGACAAACTCAACTACTCTGCCCAAATGTTTGCCGAGGCCGGCGTCTCTTACATAGAGTTACCGCGCAAATAATTTACGTTACGCGTTTTTCACCCTTTAAATCTCATAAAACACGCATATATGTTATCATCAGACAAGCTAATAAAATAACTTTAAGGAGGTTGGATTATGAATATTTTAATAGCTGACAACCAAGCACTTTTGCGCGATGGGCTTTCTTTGTGGCTAAAAGAATTTATCTCTGATGCAAACATCCTTCAGGCGGATAGCTATTCCAAAGTTTTTGACATCCTTGACAAAGAAAATGATATTGAACTAATTGTTATGGATATAGAAATGCAAGACATGCCTTGGCAAGAAGCATTGAAAAAGATTCGACAACAGACGCCACACGCTAAACTGGTTATTTTAACATCTTCCGAAGACAGCAGAACCATCCATTTAGTCTTATCACAAAAAGTTAACGGTTATATTCCGAAACGTTCAGACCTCAAAACGTTTACCAACGCTGTTAAAGAGGTTTTAGATGGAAGTGTTTATACGCCTGCCATTTTGACAGATATTCAGCCAGTCAACAATTTAAGTGGCAAAATCACCGGAATAAAAACTCTAACCCACAGGCAATCTCAAGTTTTGGATCTAATCGCACAAGGAAAATCAAACAAACAAATTGCTTATGACATGGGGGTTTCCGAATCCACTGTCAAACTGCATATCAACGCGCTTTTGCGGTCATTGCACGTTAGTAACCGCACACAAGCTGTTGTGACAGCGCAAAAAATGGGTATTATTTAGAAATTTTACCTTCATCCATATCTTTTTTGGATTTTAACTGGCCGCAAGCAGCTAAAATATCTTGCCCACGCGCCACTCTCACCGGAGCGGCATATCCGGCTTTTTCCAACTCTTTGGCAAACGCGCGCACCCGATTGTTTGAACTTGGCGCAAAAGAGCATCCCGGCCATGGATTGAACGGAATCAAATTAAAACTCGCACGCAATTGATATTTTTTCATCAAATTAATTAACTCTCGCGCGCAATCCAAGCCATCATTCACCCCGTTAAGCAACAAATATTCAAATGTGATGTATCTACTGCCATCTTCATTTTGATACGCGCGACAAGCTTCCATCACATCTTCAAGCGGATAACGATTGTTAATCGGCATAATTTGCGAACGAATCGCATTATTTGGCGCATGCAAAGAAACCGCCAATCGCACACCAGTTTGTTGTAAAGCCGATAAAATTTTTGGCGCTATGCCAGAGGTTGACATTGTGATACGGCGGCGAGAAATCGCTATGCCGTCGCCATCAGTCAAAATTTGCAAAGCTTTTACCGTGTTTTCCATATTGTGCAAGGGCTCTCCCATGCCCATAACCACAATATTAGAAAGATAGCGTGTTTCATTAGTCGGACTAGGCCATTCGCCATAGGTATCACGCGCCACCATAAATTCACTAACAATTTCTCCAGCCGTCAAATTACGTGTTAATTTTTGACTCCCCGTGTGGCAAAATTTACAACCAACAGCGCACCCAACTTGCGTGGAAATGCAAACAGCCCCCCTATCTTCTTCGGGAATATATACCATTTCAACGCGTTGACCATCTTTGAACTCCAACAACCATTTACGAGTTTTATCGCTTGACAGTTGTTCTGTCACAATTTTAGGTCGACTGATTGTAAAATTATCGGCAAGTCTCTGGCGTAATTCCTTTGATAAATTACTCATTTTAGAAAAGTCTGTTTCGCCAAAATAATAAAGCCATTGCCATAGTTGTTTAGCACGGAAAGGCTTTTCGCCTATTGCCGACAAAGCCTCTTGTAATTCCTGTTTGCTCAGGCCAATAAGTTCGACTTTTTCCTTCATGGTTATTTTTTCTTACATTTTGCGGAAATTGCTTGATAAGCGCTGGAAAAACCTTTTAAGGAATAAGTGTCTTTTGTCACTGTTCCACGATTCGATTTTCCATCAACAATCATACGTTCACCTCTTTTCATCGACGCAATAATTTTCGCGTCTTCTTGAGCGTTAACCATCCAACCGGTTGTTCCTTCCGTAAAAGTGTTTTTGAAAACTTTATCTCCGATTTTGATTGTAAACGGCGCTTGCGTGTCAAAATTATATCCGGCAACAAAGCTTACCACGTCAAAAGTTTTTTCAGACGGACGATGGGTGATAATTGCATAAATGTCACCACGCTTTGTATATTTTCCTTCATCTTTTTTAGGGGTTGAAGACATGTAGCAAATTAAATTGCCTTTTTCATTATACGTCCACGCCGTCCAATCTCCATATTCACCCAAAACTTTAGGCATTTCAGCCGCATTCACCGTAACGCTGAAGAATAAACCACCTAAAACTAATAAATACTTTAACATTCTTTTTTATCCTTTTACACTTAATTTTTACTTGGATTATAACAAAAAATTATATATAAACTATTAAAATTTGAAAAACACAAAAGG
>JBNMLT010000065.1:0-6831 GCA_050874965.1 Alphaproteobacteria bacterium | reverse complement strand
TAAGATATCCCATCACACTCGAAACCGAGAATTTCGGCGGTATCATTAGTAACATATGTATGTGATCTGGACATACTTCTGCCTCTAATATTCCTATTCCTTTCCACTGACATAATTGTTTTAATATCTGACCTATTTCTAGTCTTTTACTCCCATAAAATACTTTCCTTCTATATTTTGGAGCGAATACAACGTGGTACTTGCAATCCCACGTCGTGTGTGATAATGTGTTTTTATCCATTTTAAAATTCCTTTGTTATTTTTTATGACTTTCTGCAAATCGTCATTCTTTTTTTATAACAAAGGAATTTTTTTCGGTAAAGCTGTAAGCTTTCCGGAACCACCGGACTATCCGGTGGTTTTCTTTATACAACAAAAAAGCTCGGGTTTTATCCGAGCTTTTCTCTTATTCTTTTCGCTTTCTTGCATTATTGCAATAGCGATGCGTCAGTCGCCCATTTTCTTCAGTAGTTTGGCCACCCTGCCAAAATTGTTCTATGTGATCAACCGCGGCATCGTCAATATTCTCAATGCGGTTTCCACATATTGCACAAGTTGGGTTCTCATCAAAAAGTTTTTGCTTAAACTCCAATGAGAAACAACGCTGTTGTTTTGTTGTTGTAGCTAATATATTCTTAATCAGTCTCTCAACCGTTTCGCACCGATATTGTAATGGTTCTTTTGAGCTTGTACTCCTAGATATAGAATCAATAAATGTTTCATCCATAGTCATTAAGTTGATAATGGCTTCACGAATTAAATCTTTCGTGCGCATTACCATATTTTGATCCTTATCTCTAAATGCAAACATCAATGCATCAAATAAAGAAACATTGAATTTTTTCTGTTCCCAGTATCCGGCAGTATTTTCACTATTTCCACGATAAAAACGCTTAAACGCCTTATCTCCAAACACAGAATTAATTATCCGAACAGAATTATAAAATGCATTACATAAATTTTTGCAGTCATCATCCGAAATATTCTGGTATTTTTTTGCATCCTTATTCAAAAATGTTTTTATAGGAGCCTCATAATTAAGGTAAGTGCTATGATACAATGCCGCAAATCTGAGAACTAACTCTACATCCTTCATTCTTTTATCTGATGTTTTTATACCTATCAATTTTCGGAATTCGTCATAATTAGCCAAATCCTTTAGCAATTCAATATATGGGCCTCTATAAATACAATTTCTGAGTTCCATGTCATTTAGAGGTACAGATCCGGTATTTAATCTTTCAAATATAGCAAATTTTAAATCCTCATCACTTTCTTTCTTGAACGTAATAGTCCTTATTGAGCTATTTTCGATGGTTTCTTGCTTATCTTTAGGTAAATCACCGAACGTTTTTTTATTCAACTCTGGGAATGATTGCATTCCTTTCAGCTTAAATTCATTTTGCATAAATTTTTTAACCGCTGTTAAACGCTGTTGCCCATCAATAACCACTTGTTTTCCATCCATTTCTTCTGCCAAATATATTGTAGGCAGAGGAATACCTAGCAAAATAGATTCTATTAAGCGGCTTGCTTTAGCATTATCCCATACGTATCCTCTTTGGAAATTTGGTTGCAAATCAAGAGAATGTTTATTGATCCGTCTTACCAAGCTGAAAAAATCTGGATCAGCGGCATCAGTAACAATTTTGCTTGATAAAACTATTTCAGCATCGTCATTATTTTCAGTATCTTCGAAGCTGATTTCATCTAAATCTTCTACCATTATTCTATCCTTTATTGCAACAAACAACTGGTGTAGTTTATGAAAATAATTTATTAAATGCAATTAAAATTTTTATTCTCATAAAGTTATATGTCACATAATGACATAGGTCGTGTCAAATATTTGCCGACAACTCTCAGAAAAAACACTAAATTATCGCACGATATACCGCACGATTTTATTTTGCGCCGGAAAGCGTGTTATTTCGCCTGTCGTGTGGCTTATTTCGGATGTAGGTAAACGGGGCGGTTACGCCCCGTTTACTTGCACCGTTCGCGGAGAACCAGAAAAGGAACTCGGTAGCCAAGCACTCCTCGAACGGCTGAAAGTCCCGCTTGTTTGGGACTTTGTGGCTCGCTGGCGGGGCTTTGTGGACCCGCCGTGGTTTAGATTAATCCTCGCTCCAAATCGGCATTAAATCGCCGCTGTCGAGGTCTGGGTTATCCCCCTCAAAGTCATCTGTTAACGGCCTAACTCCACCGACCGCCTGAATTACTATTCCGTATTTGCGGCTTAGTTTTTCCAGCTCAGTGCAGAATTTTTCGTATTTGTCGGTCTGAGTATCCTCCTGTAGAGTTTTGTTTTTTGATTGCCCCATGTAGTAGTCATAATCACTGCGAAGAATCTCTTTTGTTTTCTTCTTTCTGAAGGCATCGATAAAAGTGCCGTTTTCGATTTCATTGCAAAATTCGCCGACGAGGTGCTTGCCCCAGTGGCTGTCCAGTAATTCCTGTGTTTGATTGGAATCAAAGTCGCCGATATCGTGGACTAATATCGAGGTTGCATTCCAAAGTTTTTCAGCTGTTTCCTCGCCGAATGTGCCATAGGCTGTCCCCCATAAGCCCCATCTTTCGTTCTGCGTGTTTTTTATAATAAACAATTTTTCCATTTTTAAGTTCCTTTTTTTGAGTTAATGCATTGGCTACCTTGCCTTTGCTGTCTCAATGAATGCTTGGATTTCAACGGAAGTCCAGTCCTTTCTGCATTAAAATCGAAGAAATAGTGCAGAAAGATTTTGGCGGGGCGTTAACCCCGCCGCGGTTTTAATCTTACCGTCTGCCTATGCAGAATGAGGCCTCAGCCAAGGCTTTTAGAGCGTTGATTGATTCTTCAATCCCCATCAGCCCACCTAAAGCGCAGTGTACCCGCCCAATGTCATTATCGGCTTCTTGCCACACTATGCCTTCTTTGCCCGACGATATGCGTTTTTTAATATCTTTAAGAAGAGCCTCCATCGCTTGAATGTTTCCGGATATAATAGCCAACTTTGTTTTGGCGTCCATTTCGTTATTTTCTTTTACCATTTTAAGTTCCTTTTTTTGAGTTAATGCATCGGCTACCTTGCCTTTGCTGTCTCAATGAATGCTTGGATTTTACAGAAAGTCCAGTTCTTTCAGCATTAAAATCGAAGAAATAGTGCGGAAATATTTAGGCGGGGCATTAACCCCGCCGGAGCCTCGGTTAAAGTCCGCTAACGTCGTAGTTTAAGCCCTCTAAAACCAGCAATTTTTCCTCGCGTGGCGGATTGGCTTCGAACCAGCACCAACCATCGCTCTCGGATAAGTATCCCTTCGGTGGAAGCGGAACTATCCCTAAAAACTCGAGGACGTTGACTATCTCGTCGACTTTGACGAGTTCGTGCTTTATCAGCTCGTCAACCACATCGCGCTTACCGTGCGGCGTTCTTGTTTTTTTGCCTTAAGTTTTTCGAGTTCGGTGTCGGCTTTTTCGATCTCGTCCATATAAGCCCAAGTGCCGTCTTCCTCACAGCGGGCGATGCGCTTGTCAAAATCCGGTGCTTGTTTCGTTTCGTGATACCATGTAATCATTTTTTTATTCCTTTTTCTTTAGCATTCATCGTGGCGGGGCTTGGCGGCCCCGCCGTTGTCCTTTAGTCCACGTCGAACCATTCTGTACAGGTTGCCAGCAGGTGGTTATAATCGCCGCTGGTCGCTTCCTTTTGAAACTCGTCCCGCTCTTCTTTGCTTAACTTTGCGCGGCGCATCGCTTCGAGGCATTTGCCGAGGATGCTGAATGCGTTGCCGTCTGTGCCGACCAGTTGCACGTGGATTTCCGGATGTTTTACTTCGTTTGTCATTTTTTATTTCCTTTTCTAATTTTGGTTAATGCTCAGGCTACCGTGCCCTTGCTGTCTCAATGAATGCTTGGAAAGAACCGGAAGTCAACTTAATAATGCACATTTTTTAATTATAAGTAATTGAAAATAAATAATAATTTAAAACAACCAAACAACTCGGCGATTATTCGCCCAACGTGCATTAAAACTTTCTTTTCGTACAATATACCGCCTAATTAATTATACTTTGAAACAAGTGCGTGTCCGGCGATTTTCCGGACACGGTAAAGGAAAAATTCTCTTATTTTACAGCGGCAATATACCATTCCGCGTGGGAATAGTTATTAAAGTTCCATTGCAAACTCAGTAAAAAGTCGGCTTCGCTCAAGTGCTTTTGCATAAATTCCGGCAGAAAAGCGTTCTTTTCGGTTTCGTGACGAATAAAGCCTTGGTAAGCCCGTTCAAACTTGGTTTTGAATTGTGCCTTAAATTCATCAAAGGAGAGCACCAGTTGTTCACGGGTGCGTTTGTTTTCAAGGGTAATCCGCATCGTTAATCCTCCACTTTGATACCAAGGTAACGGCAGTAGCTTGAACCGGATGGATCAGTATAAAGCGGTTGTTTGCCCTCACAGGTTAATTCGATGACTTGCCTGTACTCAATTCCATCGTAAACCTTATATCCACCTTTACCGGCTAAAAAGTCGTAGTCGTTAAGTGGATGTTTGGAGAGCGTTTCATATTGTATCGGTGTTAATGCTATTGTTTCGATAATTTCCGCAACCTCATATACCGGAGGATAATCTTCAGCTTTGCTTAAAACTTCTTTGATGTTGCTTGGCTTTCTGAGCATGTATGTTTTGACTGTTTTCATTTTTTAGTTCCTTTATCTGTTAATGTTTACAAGTCAATGAATGCTTGTTTTTCAGAACTTATCCAGTCAATTCGACATCATTTTGCGATAATTCTGCATTATTTTCCGGTGCTTCCTCGATGTTCGCCAATAGTTCCGCTTTTCTGCCGGTATATTCCTCCCAACGCTTAACAATAACGTCGCAAAACTTCGGATCTAACTCCATTAAACGAGCCTTGCGGTTATTTTTCTCGCAGGCGATGAGGGTAGAACCGGAACCGCCAAAGCCGTCCAAAACAATATCGCCGGATTTTGAACTGTTCAAAACCGCGCGTTCAACCAGTTCCACCGGTTTCATTGTCGGATGCAAATCGTTTTTTACCGGCTTGTTGTATTCCCAAACGTCGGATTGGTCTCGGTCTCCGCACCAATAATGAGACTTGTCGGCGTTCCAACCGTAAAGTATCGGCTCGTACTGACGCTGATAGTCGGCTCGCCCGAGTGTGAAGGTGTTTTTCGCCCAGATTATAAAAGTCGACCATTTGCCGCCGGCCGCAATGAATGCCGAATAAAGCGTGTGCAGTTCGCTGGAACTCATGCAAACATAAGCTGCGCCTTGGCAGAACATCAAAAGATTGGACAGACTGTCGGTCAAAAATTGCGGAAAGCCGTCGCCGAGATTGTCGTTCATAATTTTACGCCCGCCAAGCGTTCCGGCGTGATAGCGAATGCTGTCTTTCATTGTCGAGCCGTAATTCACATTATACGGCGGATCGGTAAAGACCATATCAGCAACGTCGCCTTCCATAAGCTTCTGCACGTCGTCAAACATCGTGGTATCGCCGCAGAGGAGCTTATGCTTGCCTAAAATCCAAATATCGCCGTGCTTGGTTATAGGCTCAATCGGTGCTTCCAGCACCTCATCCTCATCGGTATTGCCTTGCGTTTGCTCTTCGCCGAGGTGCTGAATTTCCGCCAGATCGTCCGGATTAAATCCGAGCAAGTCCAAATCAAAATCAGCTTCCGAGAGCTCTGCCATTTCAAGGGCAAGCATCTCTTCGTCCCAACCGGCATTCAGGGCAATTTTATTGTCGGCAATAACCAAAGCCTTGCGTTGGATTTCGGTCAAGTCCGGCAAGCAAATAACCGGTACTTCGGTTAAGCCCAGCCGTTGGGCGGCAAGCAGTCGACCGTGACCGGCGATGATTACATTGTCGCTACCGATTAAAATCGGGTTGGTAAATCCGAATTCTTTTATGCTCGCCATAATCTGAGCGATTTGCTCTTCGTTGTGCGTGCGTGAGTTTCGGGCATACGGAATCAAATCCGCAACCGGAAAAGTGGCGTGAAATTCCATTGTAAAAATCCTCTAAAAAATGAAAGTGGCCAGTAAAGTGACCAACCAAAAGTGACCAGTGACCAACCAAAAGTGACCAGTGACCAGCCGAGAAAAAACTGAATCTCTCAAAACCCTTATGTAGCAAGGGCTTTGAGAGGTGGGTGACCAGTAAACAAAAAGTTGTTTGACTAGATTTTTAACGCGGCTTGCGCCCCCGCATACGATTTAATCATAGGAAGGACCCCATTACTCTTTTATAATGCATCAGATATTTGATTTATTATACCATTTAGTAAGTTTTCTAAATTTAATATGTTGCTTTTTAGTTCATTAGCATCATTTTGAAAAGTTGTGATTTCAATATAATCTTTTAGTGAATTTTGTGATAAGTGTACACATTTATTATAAACTTTTTCTTCTAAAAAATCTTCAAAAACTTTTTTATTTTTTAAATTAAAACGCTGATCTGCTTGTTGTAATCTATTAGAGATTCTTAATGCAAGGTTTGTTATACTTTTCTGTAAATTATTCAAGTCATCTTGACGTTTTTCAATTGGATCATGAATAGACATTTTATTAATGATATCTACTTTATTTTCTAAGTCTCTGAGTGTTGCGAACTCAAAAAGCAAGGGCTGAATATAAATACTTCTATCATTATCTTTATTTCTGTTTGAATATTCCTCATATAAAACATAAAGTGATAATATTCCGCTAAAAATAGCCAAAGTATCTGGCAATTTAAATCCCCAGATACCATCCTTATAAGAAATAAAACTTATTACAACAAACAATAAATATATAATTACAACGGTTACAAACTTTCTCATTGTGCAT
>JBNMLT010000064.1:0-6887 GCA_050874965.1 Alphaproteobacteria bacterium | reverse complement strand
ATTCAATTGTACCGTTATCCCCAATTTGCATGGTTAAATTGCCATAACTATCTTCATCTCTCGGACTGGCAGAATTAGAGATGGCGCCGCCATCCGTTGAAGAGTTGCCACTCATTATCAGAGAATATCCGTCAGCCGCGTGCAAAAACGCACCATTGGCATCACTATAATTAAACAGCGCGCCACCTTCTATGTTTGAGCTATTATTTTGGAAAATAATATTTCCCTTAACTGCGCTCACTTGCAAATATGATGTTACAGAAGTTAAATTTCCGCTATCGTTACCGCTGGCGGCGTTAGATATTGCCCCACCATAAGCAGCTGAATTACCTGTAAAGATTATCGACTTACCATCTGTTTCCAATGTCAGCTGTCCAAAATTATCATTGGCAATTGCTCCACCAAAGGACATGCCACTGAAACTTGTGGCCGAATTATCCTTGAACAAAACATCAATATTTTTTGCGGTAACTTTTAATAATGCAACTTTATTAACACCTTCAGGCGCGCCGTTATAGATAGCGCCACCAATTCCACCGCGACTTGTGCTCGTTGCATGACTTGTTGCTTTATTGCTAATAAACGAACTGTCAATAATTTGGCTTAATTGTCCCGTAGAATCTGATTCTGTTGTGTTAGCCAGCGCTCCGCCACGACTATTGTCTGTGGATGCTGTTGCTTCATTTTCAACAAATAAACTATTGTTAATGGTAATTTGACCATTGTTATAAATTGCACCACCGCGCGCATAATTTCCCAAAACCTGATTTTGCATAAATTTTAAACTTGTCGTTGCAGAGGCATTCATTGTTCCGGAATTGTAAATAGCACCGCCATCAGCATCAAAAGTGTCACGTTTCGTTCTGGAGCTCGTCGCTTTATTGTTCGTATACGTTGAACTACCGGATATTGTAAAAACCCCGCTATTGTATACCGCGCCACCTTGTACAATTCCAGCCGACGCGTAATTATTCTGATATTGTTCCGAATTTGAATTGTAAGTTAAACTGTTATAAATAGCACCACCTTGAGCTGTGCCGTTGTTTCCCGCTCCAGCATAATTTGCGGAAAAAATGCTATTTCCAGAAGTAAAAATTCCTTCATTGGCTATAGCACCGCCTTTTGCTGACAAAATACCTTGAGTATAGTTTCCTGAAAAATTAATATTTCCTGACGTATTTTCCAAAACAAAATTTCCGGTGCTTAATGCTGTTCCCGCGCTGTTTTCCACAGCATTGCGAATAGCTCCGCCCAAAGCTGAATTTCCTTTGGCATAGTTATCTGTAAAAACGTCATTGGTTGAAGTCATTTTACCGGCATTATAAATGGCACCACCTTGAGCCGTTGTAGCCACAACATTATTGAATTGGCTTAGCTCTTGATGACTATCAGTGGTGTAATTGCCGGCATAATTTTTTTTATACGTATTATTTTCCGAAACTAAATGTCCAATATCAAAAGCCGAACCATCATAATTTGTGGCGGTGATATTTGCCACAGCACCACCCTGTGCTGTTCCACCACTCATAACGTAGTTGGCGTCAAAAACGCTGTTTGTTATAAAGTTATCATCACTGGCGCCAAAATTGGCAATCACACCTCCGGATGCCATACGACCGACTTCCGTTCCGCTAGATGAGGCGCTGTTATTTGTAAAAGTAACATTGTCAACTTGAAGAATAGTTGTCACATTAGGATCTTGTAAACCGCTAGCCACAACGCTACCGCCATATATTTTATCATCCGCCGTGGTATTATGAAGACCTGAAAGGGTCAAACCGCCGGTAACCGGAACTTTGGTGTTATTTTCGTATTTGTACCCAATATAAACCTGATTGTGGTTTATTATCCACGGACCAAAATAACTATCCGTCTCAGAAGCACCTTCAGAGTAAAGAGAATTGTCATAAACCTTATTATCCACATACAAATATCCAACCGCTTTGTCTTGACCAACAACAAATCCCATATGCTGTTTTAAGTTATTCAAATTTTCAGCAACCGTTGCATCCACCACATTATTTCCACTAGCATTTGCCGTGGCGTTCAAAGCCGTTGCCGGCACGGAATAAAACATTATTCCTGCCAGCATGTTCAAAAAAAAGCACCTTTTTAAAACACATCTATATTGCGCGTTTAACAATCCATACGAATGACTATTTGCTTTCATCATCTAGCATCTCCCTTTACACTTTTGGCGCTGATAATAAAACAAATTTATTAAAAAATATCTAAAAAGCGTTATTTCAACCTTGATAAACGGTTTGATTAAAAACATTTTCTAAAAAGAAAAGACTGATAAAACAGATAGTCATCGAAATCACCGGCGCGGCCACCCAACCAACCATTATTTTTCCGACAATCGTCCAATTTATGCCTCTTCCACCTTTGAGCAACCCTATTCCGACGATTGCGCCAATAACCGCTTGAGTACTGGAAACCGGAACCAAAGGCAAAGCCGGAAGGGAATGCGTTTCAAGCCAATTATGCAAGCCAACAGAAGAAAACAACAACAAAACAATAGCTTGCGACAAAACAACAATCCAAGCTGTTATTGGCGTCATTTTCATTAAGTTGTTACCAACCGTCATGATAATTTTTTTAGAATAAGTCAAAATTCCCACACTAACGGCAACCGCTCCCAAAAAGAACAAAACTTGCTCAGGCGTAAACGTTGCCAATTTTCCTATTTTTAACGGCTTGAACGGACAGGATTCCACAAACATTCCCACGGCATTGGCAATATTATTTGCCCCCAAAGCATAAGCACTGATTGCGGCAGTCACCACCAGACCAATACGAGTAATCTGGTCTCGCATTAACAAATGCATATGCGAACACTTCAATACTTTTTTGAACACAAAATAAAGACATACAGCTACAATGCCGGAAAGCAACGGACAAACCGTCCATGTTGTGCAAATTTGCGCCAATGTTTCTAAATCCGTTGGTTTTTCAGCATATAAGTTCCAACCAATAATGGCGCCAACCACCGCTTGAGATGAAGAAACGCTCAAACCAGTTCTAGCCATGGAATAAACCGCCAAAGCCGCGGACAATGCCACCATAAAAGCACCAGCCAGCGCATTTACAGCCCCTAGACTGCCCAAAGTCTTACTAGTGCCGGCACCCCCATAAACAGCGCCTAATATAACAAAAAAGCAAGAAATTAAAGCAATTGTGGTAAAGCGCACCATTTTTGAACCAACCGCCGTTCCAAAAATGTTGGAAGCGTCATTAGCGCCAAGGGACCACCCTAAAAACAAGCCACTGCTTAAATAAAATAAATAACTAATATCCATCAGATATCCCGCTTAATAGTGAAAATCAACAACGCATCAATGCAATCTTCCGCTTTATCCGCCACATCGGCAACCTCGCCAATGAGCATATTCAGCTGAATTTTGTGCGCCAATTCCATATTTGAGTCAAAAACATTTTGTTTTAATCTAGCGCTGGTTTTATCACTTTCATGTTCCAAAAAATATACTTTTTGAGCATAATCGCGAACTGTAGCAAAATCTCGAAAAAACGCACGAGAAGCAATAGCCATGTTTTCGGCGCAATCCGAAACCTGATGAACCAAAATTTTAAAATCATCTTGATATTGCAACGGGATATTGGGTTGTTCAATATAAAATTTATGTGCAACTTCATCAAATTCATTAATAACTTTATCAATATTTTCAACCATTTGCAAAACATCAGCTCGCAAATCAGGAATCAAATTTTGCGCGTACAAGCTGCTTTCAATCGCACGACGCAAATCATCTGCTTGAGATTCGATGTTTTTAATTTTTTTACTGGCGCGACGGTATGATAGGCTGCGTTTTTCTTTTAAAAAAATAGCAAACGCTTCTTTAAAATACATAGCACATTCAATAACCTTGTCATGCATCAAGTCAATTTTATGTTCCAGTTCCCTTGTGCTGGAAAACAATGAAATTTTCACATTAAACATATTTTTCTCCCTTAAACTTTTCTTGTTTTATCCAAAAAAAAGAAGTTTGTCCATGATTATTTTGCAAAACTAAATTTTATACTTGCATATTTTTTTAAACAGATTACTTTGGTAGATGTTTGAACATTTAATTATTTATAAGGATAAAAACATGAAAAATTTTTCAATCATTCTTTCTACTGTCGCTGTTATCTTGGCAGCCGTATCTTTGGTTTGCACCGTTAAATGCAAAACCGCCGGCTCTAGCGTGTCTTCAGAAGCTGTTGCTGAAGTATTAAAAAATAATCCAACCATGGTTGTTGACGCTTTGCAAGCCTATCAGAATCAACAACAAGAAGAACAAAGAAAAGCCGCTGAAGAAGCTTTCAAAAAGAATTTGCCAGAAATTAATTCTGCCGAACACGCTCCTTTTGTTGGTCCAGAAGATGCAAAAGTTACTGTTGTTGAATTCTTTGATTTTTCTTGCCACTACTGCAAGAGACTTGCTCCTGAACTAGAAAAAGTTATGGAAAACAATGCTAATGTTAAATTTGTTTTCAAGCCATTGGCTTTTGTTGATCCAGCAAATTCAAACTACCAAGCACGCGCATCTTTGGCCGTTTTCAAACAAGGCAAATTTGCTGAATTTTACAAAGCAGTTATGGGTGCTAATGGTCGTTTGAATAAAGATGCTGTTGATGAAATTGTAAAAGGTTTGGGCGTTGACTTTGATCAATATAAAGCAGATGTTGATTCTGACGAAGTTAAAAATAACTTGGCAGACATCAGCAACCTTGCTAACAAAGTTAACATTAATGGTGTTCCTGCCGTGATTATTGATGGCAAGCACGTTCAGACAATGAATGCCGAGGATTTACAAGAAGCCATTGACGCTGTTAAATAATTTTATTTTGTTTAACAAATTTGAGCAGCCTCGTTTGAGGCTGTTTTTTGTACCTGATAACTTTTATTTGACAATTTTTATTAAATAAGTTAGTTATTCTATAAAATTTAACTTAATAGGTTTCTTATGACTGATACCGCTGCAATTGCCATTTCTGTGATTATTCCCATTTACAATGCGGGAAAATTTTTACCCCGTTGTTTGGACAGCGTTGTTAAACAGTCTTTTAAAAATATTGAAATTATTTGTATTAACGACGGCTCAACGGACAATAGCGCCGCAATCTTATCCAAATTTTCAGAAAATGATTACCGTTTCAGAATTATAACCCAAGAAAACCAAGGTCTTTCTGCCTCTAGGAACAATGGACTTGAAGTTGCCAGTGGCACTTATATTTTCTTTTTAGACGCAGATGATTATCTGCATCCTCAAGCTTTAGAAATTTTTTATAACACCGCCCTTTCCTCTGAATGTCCAGTTGTTATTTCTAAAAAATTTTGCCGTTTAGGAAAAGATGAATTAAAATTGGCAACTTATTCTTCAACCTCTGTTTCCTATAAAATATGCACATCACCCTTAAACGATTTATACAAATATCGTTTGACTTCTGCCGTGGTTTGGAACAAATTGTATAAAACAAGCTCCTTAAAACGTTTTCGCTTTATTGAAGGGATTTATTATGAAGATTGGCCTTTCACAACATGTGTTTTTGCCAACATTAAAAGTTTTGCTTTACTTAATGAAAAATTGTATATGTATAACACAACATCTCCTTCAATTATCCGCAGTTCCTTCTCAATAAAAAAAATACAGGACTATATTAAAGGAATTCGTCATGTTTATAATTATTTTTTAGCTAAAAAACAATTTAAACAATGGGATATCATTCGTAAAAAACGCATTAGCTGTTCCATAAAAATGGTTTTATCCAAAATATCTAAATCACAAGAAAATAGAGATGAATTGGAAAAATATTTCAAACAAGAATATCTAAAACTTAAAAATGATAAAATTATTACATTCGCAGATTTAACCTTAAAAAGTAAATTTCGGTTAATACGTCTTTTTTGGCGGCAGCGTAACAATTAATGTTTTAAATAAAATTTATCATACAACTTGGCAAAAATAATATTTGTGTAAACGAATATTACTGTGCTGATGGTATAATTTAACCAGTCTTGCAATTTGAACAACTTGTCCAATTCTTGTCCCAGTGCTGTAGGATAAAGCAATATTGCCGATATAACGACAAACGCGAGATAATTTCCTCTTGTTTTGTTGCCGGCTTTGCGAAATGAAGCGTTATGCCCGCGCAAAGATGATATCCAAGCCAAATAAGGTTTGCAGATTAGCTCCGGCGCCAATAAAGCCATAATGCCGTAAACAACAAACATATCAACAAAAGACGTTCCAATTTCTTCTGAGTTAGACAAATTTTCCATGGCAGCCATATAGCGTTCATAAAAATTCAAATAAACATCATTAAAGCCTAAAAATAAAGGAAGCATTGGTAAAAAAGCTATAAGCAAAACCACCACAAACATTAAAACCATTGCTTTGGTAGATGGCGCAAGGCTGCCAAATATTGTCTTACTAAAAATATAAGGTTTTAAATGATAATAATAACGATAAAACCCACACCAAAACATATAATAAGTCACAGCCCAGACAATGCTCAGCGGATTGGATATTCCACCCTCGATAGATTTAAAAATAAGCATATATGCCAAGTTTACAACAAAAACACTTAATGAAAAAAGCTTATTCTCCAATATATAATCATTTGCCGAACGGATAATGGAACGAACAAATATTTTTATCAGGGGATTTTCTTTAGGAGTCATTTTAGGCATTTTTTAATTCCGCTGCAACATATACCCGCCGTTATCGGTTACAACCAAACGCCGCCCATTTTCCTGTTCAACTTTTTGCCGTAAACGGTATATGTGCGTTTCTATTGTATGAGTCGTAACGTCCTCGCTATATTTCCAAACATTTCGCTGTAAATCCGTTTTAGAAATATATTTTCCCGATGTTTTATAT
>JBNMLT010000063.1:0-6999 GCA_050874965.1 Alphaproteobacteria bacterium | reverse complement strand
TATATAATATATTATATAAAATCAATAAATAATTATATTGTTTGTAATCCTGTTATAATTAATCCTTAAGTAAACGTTTTTTATCTTTACATTAATACCTTTTATTTATACATTAGATGCTGAACAGAATTGATAAAACTGTTCGGGGTGTGACGACCTCTCATACAAGCGTCTAGGGCAATGACGTTAACTTTTGTGCCTTCTGGTTAAAAGACTGGAAGGTAGCAAAATATGTATAAATAATATGCTACACTATTTCTTGTATGATAGTTGTCAACTTCCAGTCGCTTTTATCAGGCGGCTTTTTTATTGTTGTAAAAGGTATAAATCTATCTTTACATTAATACCTTTTATCTATACATTAGACGCTGAGCAGAGTTGATAAAACTGCTCGGGGTGTGACAACCTCACTAATTCTCGTCTATGTAAAGACGCTAATTTACATACCTTCTGGTCAATGACTGGAAGGTGGTAAAATAAGTTATTTTATATAACAAATATACCCACTACATAGAATTAGGTAGTTGTCAACTTCCAGTCGCCTTTATCAAGCGGCTTTTTTTATATTTAGAAAAGGAAGAACATACTATGAAAAAAATAATTTTATCTGGAGTGGCATTATTAGTGACTGCCTGTCAAAATATATCACAAAAAGATTTTCAACTAGCTGATTTTCCGTCTGAAAAATTACCAACGTTGGAAGCTGTGGTAGATGTTAGTAATTTGGAAAATGTATTTAGTTCCGGAGGTTATTCCGGCACCATAAATAATGGCGGAATAATACTTAACGATAATAGCAGTTGGGTACAAACCACTTCAATAAATGGTACATACTTTAAAGACTCTCGTATTCAAAATACAGTCACATTATTTAATGACTTTGTAAAAGATAAAGTATCTTCACCTTATGGAACTAAAAAAGGCTCAATGCGTTTAACTATTGACTACCGCAATCATCAAAAAAATTATACCAATATTTTAACAGGGTTAGCAACTGTGTTTTCTATTTATACCTTGCCTTTGGTTGGTTTTCCGGTAAAGAGTTATGAAGATGAAATGAAGTTAAGTGTAGAAATTTATAACAATCACAAGGAAATGATTCGCCGATACTCGGTAGTTATTGATAATAAAAATTGGGTTGCTATGTATTGGGGATATAATGAAAACGATGTAGCAGATAAAGTATCTCTAGATAATGTACGGCAGGCTCTCAATCAAATCGGAACGCAAATCAGTACAGAAGTACCACAAATTAAAAAGTTGTTAAATTAATTTTTAGCTAAGAAAACTCTATTATTGAAACACCTCGGTTTCTGTCTGGAACCAAGGTGTTTTTACATAACATTCTATTTAATCAGTCCGAATTTCTTTTTACCTTGAGAAATTTTGACAGCTCCGTCAACAACATCAGCGGAAGTAATGACATAATTTTCATCGGTTACCGGTTTATCATTAATCTTTAAGCCGGATTGTTTAATCAGACGACGTGCCTCGCCTTTGCTCGCCACAAAGCCGATTTGCAAAAAGGCATCCAAAACGCCAATGCCGCTGTTTAAATCCGCATTAAGCGTTGGCAATTCTCCGCCGGCCACACCTTGTTCAAAAGCTTTAACAGCTGTTTCTTGCGCTTTTTGAGCTTCGTCTAAACCACGGCAAATTTTGGTAGCTTCAAACGCCAAAATCTTTTTAGCTTCGTTAATTTCTTTGTCTTTAAGCTGTTCCAAACGGCGCACCTCATCCATCGGTAAATCCGTAAACACGCGCAAACATTTGCCGACTTCGGCATCGCCGATGTTGCGGAAATATTGATAATAATCATACGCCGGCAATTTGTCTTCATTAATCCAAACGGCGTTGCCTTCGGATTTTCCCATTTTTTTACCGGACGAATCTGTCAAAATCGGACTGGTAAAGCCAAACAATTCCGTGTCATAACGGCGGCGGCCGAGTTCCGTGCCGGATGTGATGTTTCCCCATTGGTCGGCACCGGCAATTTGCGCGCGACAGTTATATTTTTGCAATAATTGGCAAAAATCATAACCTTGCAACAGCATATAATTAAATTCCAAAAACGACATCGGCTGTTCGCGTTCCAAACGGCTTTTCACACTATCCATTGTCAGCATACGATTAACCGAATAACAGGTTCCGATATCCCGCAAAAAGGCTAAATAATTTATATCCTTAAACCAATCCCAATTATCGACCATCACGGCATCGTTTGCGCCATCGCCGAATTTTAAGAACTTGCGGAACGACTTTTTCAGCCCTTCAATATTATGCGCCAAAGTCGCTTCATCTAAAAACGGACGCAATTTGTCTTTGCCCGAGGGGTCGCCGATACGAGCCGTGGCTCCGCCGACCAGTGTCAATGGTTTGTGACCGCACTTTTGAAACCAACGCATCATCATCAACGGCACAATATGCCCAACATGCAAACTGTCACCGGTTGGATCAGTACCTAAATAGCCGACAGCCGGTTTACCCTTGCTCTCACATTCATAAAGATAAGCGTCAAACCCTTCTTCATTGGTGCATTGATTATAAAAACCGCGTTCGTGCATGATATTTAAAAATTCTGATTTAAACTTATTCATCGTTATTTGTCCTCTATACTAAATTTTAACGCATATTAACATATTATTCGGGTATTGCAACAAAAGAGATGGAATAAAATGATAAAAAATATGACGGTTTTAGGACTTTTTGGCGGGGCTTCACTTAACTCAATAGAAATGGCTCTGGTCAACACCGACGGCATTGATATTTATAATGTTTCCAAAACCGCAACAATTCACTATCCAGAGCCGTTGGCCCAAGACATTCGCGCCGTGATTGGGCGTAGAATTTGTGATTTATCTTTTTTGCAAGAAAGCAAACAAATTCAGCAATTACAAGACAGAATGACCGATTTTTATGTGGAAAGCATTAATGATTTTTGCAACCATGATGAATTTGAAGAAGTAGGTATTGATAGTTTAACCATTTGCAACGATCCAACAAATAAATGTTCTTACCAATTGGAACAAGGTCATGAACTGCGTCGTAAACTGCATAGACGCGTTGTCACTCACTTTCACAAAGCGGATTTACTTTCCGGTGGGCAGGCTTCTCCCTTGACGCCTGCGTTTTTCAACACGCTCGGACAAAAGATAGAAAAACCTTTGCTGTTTATTGATGTGGAAGCCGTCAGCAGCATTGTTTATTTAGGCGAATCCGGAGAATTCCTTGCTTTTGATTGCGCTCCGGGACTTGCCATGATTGAAGATTGGACTTTTCGCCACGCCAATATGCAAACGGATTATAACGGGAAATTAGCCATCACAGGAAAAATCCACATTCCTATTTTGGAAAGTTTGCTTCATCATAAATTTTTGAGAAAACTTCCACCAAAATCTTTGGATATTTTGTGCTTTAGCGATAAAAAAGAACATTTGGAAGGGTTATCTTTGGAAGATGGCGCCGCGACAGCCACCGCTTTTATCGCGCAATCCATATATCAAGCCTGTCATGACTTTTTACCATGTCTTCCTGAAGAAATTTTTGTTGTTGGCGAAGGATGCCAAAATCCTTCACTTGTTCGTTTTTTGAAGCATATATTTAAAAAGCAAACCATTAAAACACTAACCGAATTAAACGGCACAAAAATAACCGGAGCGGTTTCTACCGCCTTTAACACCGCGCGACGGCTTTATTCATTGCCAATTACCTATCCATCGACAACCGGCGCTTACGAGCCTATAACCGGAGGAGAAATCTATGATGAAACATAAAAACACAACCTTAAAAATCTCTCATCTTTGTAAAGATTACGGCACCATAAAAGCTTCAGACAATATTTCATTTGAAACACATTCCGGTGAAATTGTTGCCTTATTGGGTCCAAACGGTGCGGGAAAATCAACTTTAATGAACATGATTTCTGGTTATTTAGCTCCAACTTCCGGATATATTTCTGTGTTGGGAAAAGATATTTCCGAAGCCCCGCTCTTTGCCAAAGAAAACATAGGATTTCTTCCAGAAGGCTCTCCGCTTTATCCAGACATCAGTGTAAAAATGTTTTTGAACTACATGGCTGAATTGCGAAACATTTCAAAAGAACGTATTGCCGAAGTTATAAATATCGCCAACATAAAAGAAATTGTTAATCAGCGCATTGAAACTCTTTCCAAGGGATATCAACGCCGTGTTGGTTTTGCTCAAAGTATTTTAAATAATCCGCCTCTTTTGCTTTTGGATGAACCAACAGACGGATTGGATCCCAATCAAAAAGATTATATTCGAAAACTTATTGTTGACATGTCTAAAAATAAAACAATTTTAATTTCAACCCATTTGCTTGAAGAAGCAGAAACTATTTGCAACCGGATTATTTTGTTGGATAAAGGAAAAATAAAAGCTGACGGTAAATTAAACGACATTCTTAAAACAGCAAAAGTCCAAACTTTGGCTGACGCCTTTCGCAATTTGACCCATCATAAGGAGAATTAATATGAAAAAACTCTGGATTGTGTGCAAAAATGAATTATTCCGCTATTTTGTTTCCCCATTAGCCTATGTTTATTTATTGAGTTTTTTACTTTTAAACGCCTCTTTTACCCTTTACTTTGGTAACTTTTTTGACAGAGGCCAAGCGGATTTGCAATCCATGTTTGTTTTTCAACCATGGCTATATTTATTGTTTATCCCGGGGATAGCCATGCGTTTGTGGGCGGAAGAATTTAGAAATAAAACTGTTGTCCAATTGGTGACAATGCCGGTTTCTATTCGAACTCTTGTTTGCGGAAAATTTCTTTCCGCTTGGTTGTTTTGTGGGTTGGCCTTGTTGTTAACTTTTCCTTTTTGGATAACGGTTAATATTCTTGGTTCTCCCGATAATAGCGTTATCGCGCTTGGGTATATAGCCAGTTTTGTTTTAGCCGGCTGCATGTTAGCCATATCTGAAACAATGTCCGCCCTAACAAAAAATCAAGTTATTGCTTTAGTTTTGGCCGTTATCGCCAACCTTATTTTCTTTTGGAGCGGTATTGAGTACATTTTATCTTTTTTCCGATTATTTTTACCAGACACTATTATAGACGTTATCGCCTCTTTTAGCTTTTTGAGCCATTTTAGCACGCTCAGCCTTGGATTATTGGAACTTCGAGATGTTATTTTCTTTATTTCGATTATTTTCTTTTTTAATTTTACAACAATTCTTATTGTTAATTTTAAAACGGCGGGAACTTCCGGTTGGTTAAAATCCAACAACCGCGGCTATTATATTTGCGCTTGGTCAATGTTGCTCCTTGCCTTTTTATCCATTAATATTTTGGCCAATGATTTAACCAGAAACATTCAATACGACGCCACCGAAAAAAAGATTTTCACATTGACCGAAAGTTCCAAAAAGATATTACGTCATTTAAAAGAACCGGTGTTGGCCAAACTATATTTTTCACCTATCTTAGAACAAAGGAATTCTGTTTTACGCGATATGTTTGACAATATTCGCTTATTATTAAAAAAGTGTCGTGATGTTTCTAACGGAAATTTTGATTTCAAAATCTATCATCCCAAATTTTTAAGCGAGGAAGAAGATATAGCCCTTGCTTCCGGTCTGCAACCAATTCCACTTATTGACCTTAATCAAAACGCCCTGTTTGGTCTGAGCTTGGAGGATACTTTACAAAATAAGCAAGTTATTCCGTTTTTTGCGCAAGAACGACAAGGAGATATTGAGCAAGACATTATTTCTAAAATAAGAGCTTTACACCTTCAAAAAAAGACTATCGGCATTTTGGCCGGACTACCTATATTTGGCACAGATAGTCCGGACGGTTCAATTTTGGGACAGCCTTGGCAAATTATCAACCTTTTGCATGAAAATTACGAAATTATCAATATTGTTCGTCCTGAAGACTTCAATTATAATATGGATGCTTTAATTCTTTTTTATCCTCACGCTTTTCCAAAAGAATTTGAAGCGGCTTTGAAAAATTATTCTCGCAAAGGCGGGAAAATTATGATATTGATGGATCCGGCCAATGAAGCCTCTCGCCTTTATTCTATGGAAAATTTCAAGTTGGAAGCTTCCGACATAGGAAATCTTGCAGATTTTTGGCACTTTGTCTTTTATAAAGACTATGTTGTTGCTGATTTAAAAAATTCGATAACAGTAGATGCCACGGCCAATTATAAAACGAATCCAACATTTTCTCAGGATGTTATTCAATTTCGCATAAAATCCGAAGATATGAATCCGAAACATCCCATCACAAAAAATTTGAATGAAATTATTTTCGCCTCGGCCTCTGTGGTTATGCCTGAACCTAAAGCTTATAAAGAGGGGAAAATTGCTTTTTACCCACTTTTACGCGCCAGCAAAATTTCAGAAATTATGCCTGCAAGCGTTGTTATTGACGGATTAAATCCTAAAGAAATTTTACAATATTTTGAACCTGACGACAATCAAAAGATTCTAGCGGCAGAAATTGTTGGCTTAGAACCGGAAAATCCATTCAAACTTATCGTTGTCACTGATACAGACTTTTTGTATGACACTTTTTGGGGAACTAAAAAATCATTTTTAGAATCAGAATATTTTGTAAACACTTTTGACAATGCAAACTTTTTGTTGAATGCCCTTGATTACCTGATTGGCAATGATGACATGCTCAATCTTCGAGGTAAAACAGAACAAACACATCCATTCAACAACATAGAAACCATGCGGAGATTAAATTCTCTTGAATTTACCAAACAAGAAGAAGCTATTTTTGCCGAAATAAATTCAGCCAAAGCAGCCATGCAAGAAGTTTGGAATAAAAAAGATTTTGAAGAACGTGAAAATTTCACCGCAGATGAATTAGCCGCCATTGCAAAAGTTCGTTCACAACTCAATGATTTACGTCAAAAACTGAGCAATATTCGAGAACAAGCGTTTGCTGATATTCATAAAATTGACACACTCACAAGTCTTATAAATCTACTGTTTATACCAATTTTATTAATATTAAT
>JBNMLT010000062.1:0-7029 GCA_050874965.1 Alphaproteobacteria bacterium | reverse complement strand
CTTAAAATGCTGTTGATAACGAAAATCTATAAGCGTGTTCAAATTTTCTACCGCTTCAAAATAAACGCTGCCACCATCGCCGCCATCACCGCCGTTTGGTCCGCCAAACTCAATAAACTTTTCGCGCCGAAAAGCCACACAGCCTTTACCGCCATCTCCGGCTTTAATATATATCTTTGCCTGATCCAAAAACTTCATATTTATTCCTTTTGTTTTAAGGTCAGATAATACCCTTAAATAAAAAATAAAGGGGCATAACCGCCCCTATTTTAGCCTGAAAGCAAAATTATTCAGCAACAACAGATACATATACTCTATCGTCAGCTTTTGTTTTGAATTCAACTTTACCTTCTGATGTTGCAAAAATGGTGTGATCTTTGCCGAGGCCAACATTCTGTCCCGGATGATATTTTGTTCCGCGTTGACGAATGATAATATTGCCAGGGATAACAGCTTCACCGCCAAATTTTTTAACACCTAAACGGCGACCTTCAGAGTCACGACCGTTGCTGGAGCTACCACCAGATTTTTTATGTGCCATAACGTTATCTCCCTAAATTACTTTTCACAAACATCAGTAATTTTTACTAATGTGATGTTTTGTCTGTGACCATTTTTACGACGATAGTTTTGTCTTCTTTTCTTTTTGAAAACAATAACTTTTGCGTCTTTAGCTTGTTTTAAAACCAAAGCTTTCACACTAGCACCGGCAACTAATGGTGTACCGATTTTTTCACCCAATGCTAAAACTTCGTTGAAAACAACTTCTTTACCTTCTTCACCGGCGATTTTTTCCAACTTAACAACGTCACCAGTTGTTACGTTATATTGTTTTCCGCCTGTTTTTATTACTGCGTACATATTCTTCACCTAATTTTATTTAAACATAAAACATTGGCTTGTACTATACATAAGTTTTTGGCGCTGTCAACAGGAAAATAACTATTTTTTAAATATTTTGCGTTTCAAAAATTTTTCACTTTAGATATATATAGCTTGTTGAGCATATTAAGCTTGAAAATTTTATTTTTGCAAGCTAAATATGAAAAAGATAATTTATGAGGTGTTCAAATGTATGATGTCTATAAAATTAGAAAAGATTTTCCCGTTTTAAATGAATTGATTGAAAATAAACCCTTTATTTATTTGGACACATCCGCATCAGCTCAAAAACCTCAGCAAGTTTTAGATAAAATGATGCAAATTTATCAAACAACCTACGCCAATCCTCATCGTGGCAGTTATTTTATTTCTGAGAACATGACCACGGAATATGAGCAAGCCCGCGAAGTTGTTCGGAAATTTGTCAACGCGCATTATACCCGTGAAATTATATATACCCGCAACGCCACCGAATCGATAAATTTAGTGGCCGCCTCGTGGGGAACTGAAAATTTAAAAAAAGGTGACGAAATTCTCATTTCTCAAGCCGAACATCACGCAAATTTGGTTCCGTGGCAGCATATTTGTCAAGTAACTGGCGCCAAATTGGTTGTGTTTCCTGTTTCTGACGCCGGCGAATTTTTGGAAGAAGAATTTGAAAAATGCTTAACTTCCAAAACAAAAATTGTTGCCGTTACAGCCATGTCTAATGTTTTGGGAACAATTTTTCCGATTAAAAAAATTACAAACACCGCTCACAAAATGGGAGCAAAAGTTTTAATTGATGCTTGTCAATTTGCCGTTCATAATAAAATAGACGTGCAAGACATTGATTGTGATTTTTTGGCATTTTCAGCCCACAAAACTTATGGTCCAAGCGGAATTGGCGTTCTTTACGGCAAAGCAGATATTCTTAATCAAATGCCACCCTACCAATTTGGTGGAGACATGATTGACAATGTGACTTATGAAAAAACCACCTTTACTGATATTCCAGCGCGCTTTGAGGCCGGCACACCCGCTTCAGTGCAAGCTATCGGCATGGCCGAAGGATTAAAATACATGATGAACCTTGGTTTGGATAATATTAAAGCTCATGAAAAAGAATTGGTTGACTATACCACTCAAAAACTTTTACAAGTTCCTGATTTAAAAATAGTCGGCACAGCCAAAGAAAAGGGTGGTGTTTTTAGTTTTGCCATTCGAAATATTCATCCTCAAGATTTGGCTTTTGTCCTGAATAAAGAAAATATAGCCATCCGCACGGGACACCACTGTGCTCAACCTATTGTCAATCGTATGGGGTACACCTCGCTGGCTCGCGCCTCTTTAGGTTTATACACCACAAAAGAAGATGTCGATGCTTTATGCAGCGCCTTATTAAAAGCTGAAAAATTTTTTAGAGAAAACTAATGTCAGAAAAAGTTAAAGAAGAAATAAAAGAACAAATCGTCGGCGCAACTGAAAGCCGGTTGTTACAAGCAATGAGCATTGACGATGACAAAGAAAGTATTGCCCCGGCAGAGTTACCGGAATATATTGCTTACGCCGGCACGGAATTGGCTAAAGACGCAGAAAAAGCCAAAATGTATGATATTGTTGAAAAAATTCGCACTGTCTCTGATCCGGAAATTCCTCTCAATGTTTACGACATGGGCTTGATTTATAAAATTGATCAACAAGACAATGGCAATATTTATATAGAAATGACCGTTACAGCACCTACTTGTCCAATTGCTGGAGAATTGCCGCAACAAGTGGCTAATGCCGTGGCAGAAGTGGCCGGAACCGGAAAAATTGAGGTGAAAATTGTTTGGGAACCGGCTTGGACGCCAGAAAGAATGACAGACGAAGCCAAAGAAATGTTGGAGTTAATTTGATGACTATTGATGAACTTATAGATAACTTTTCTTTTTTAGATGGTTGGGAAGAAAAATATCAATACGTTATTGATTTGGGACACAAGTTGGAACCCTTAGATGACAAATTCAAAACAGATGACTGGAAAGTTAAGGGTTGCCAATCGCAAGTTTGGCTCGTTCCACAAATAAAAAACGGAATCTTCCATTTTTTTGGCGATAGTGACGCTATTTTGGTTAAGGGAATTATCGCTATTGTTTTAATGATATACAATGATAAAACGGCGGAAGAAATAAAAGCAGTTGATGTTACTAAAATTTTCATTAAACTGGGATTAGAGGAAAATTTAACGCCCAGTCGCCGCAACGGCATGTTATCCATGGTTGAAAAAATCAAACAATATGCCTCAGCCTAAAGAAAGAACAACATGAATATCCACGAATATCAGGCAAAAAAAATTTTAGCAGAACACGGCATCGCCATTCCTGCCGGAGGAATTGCCTATACGCCGAATGACGCCAAACGTATTGCTTTGGGTCTGACTTCTCGTGGGCCTTGGATGCTGAAAGCGCAAATTCAATCTGGCGCCCGCGCCTCCGGACATTTTATTGAACATGAAGCCGGACATAAAAGCGGTATACGTCAAGTAACGCAAATTTCCAACATAGCGTATGAAACAACACAAATGCTCAACAATACTTTAGTTACGGAGCAAACTGGTCCGGAAGGAAAACTTGTCAGCAAAGTTTATGTTGAAGCTTTTAAAAAAGTTAAAAAAGTCTTTTACGCCGGAATGGTCGTTGATTGCGCCATTCCTGCTATTACTTTACTTATATCAGAGGTTATCAACCAAAACATTATTAAAGTTGCCACCTCGGAAGAAGATAAAATTTTGCGAATCAGTTTAAAATACGGCGAAGAATTCACCGAAGCGCAAATATTAAAAATTCTTGACTTTTTATCACTGGATAAATCATTTTTGGCAAACTTTTCTGATTTTTTTTCAACGCTTTATCACACTTTTATTCATTTGGATGCCCAAATGATAGAAGTTAACCCTGTCGGCGTTATGAGAGATAAATCCTTGATAGCTCTTGATGCCAAAATAAACTTTGACGACAAGGCGTTGTTTCGTCATCCTGACGTGCTACACATGCAAGATGATTATGAAGAAAGCATTCGCACGCTGCGAGCGCAGAAGTTTGGCTTTCAATATAGCGAATTTGAAGGAAATATCGGCTGCATTGTTAATGGTGACGGCTTAGCGTTGGAAGCCTTAGACCTTATCAAAGCCCAAAAAGGCAACATCGCCTGTTTTTTAAACATTAAAGGCGGTGTCGATAAAGATAAAATAGCGACAGGCATTAAAATAATTATGACGAATCCACGGGTGGAAGGCATTCTAATCAATGTTTTGGGTGGTTTTTTACGCTGCAACTTAATCGCGGATGGTATTTTAGCGGCAACACAGGAAGTCGGCTTAAATGTTCCGCTTGTTTTGCGGTTGGAAGGAACAAACAAAGATGAGGCCGTAAATATTTTGACTCAATCGAATCTACCGATTATTTTTGCAGAAAATATGGATAACGCCATCAACATATTAATGAAGCAAATGGAGATAAACGACTAATGTCTATTCTAACCAATAAGCATTCACGCATCTTAATCCAAGGCATAACAGGAACTCAAGCCTCTTTTCATGTTAAGCGCTCTTTATGCTATGGAACAAATATTGTAGCCGGAACATCTCCTAAATTCAATGGAACAGAACATTTAGGTGTTCCTGTTTTTCATAATGCTCTAGAAGCAGTTGCGCACACGCCTATTGACGCCTCGGTTTTATTTGTGCCGGCAACCGCGTTGAAAAGCGCGCTTCAAGAAGTTATTGCCGCTCAAATACCTTTGGCCATATCTATCGCTGATGGCGTTCCGCTTCATGACATGCTTGAAATAAAAGCCATGCTCAGCGCTTCAAATACAATGCTTATTGGTCCAAACACCCCTGGAATAATCACACCGGAAGAATCCAGACTTGGCATTTTTCCGGAAAATATACACCATAAAGGCTGCGTTGGTATTATCTCTCGCGCTTCAACTTTAACCTATGAGGCTGTTATAGAAACAAACCTCGCCAATTTGGGACAATCCACGGTTATCGGAATTGGTGATGATATGATTGTTGGCACAGATTATATAAAACTTATCCAACTTTTTCATGAAGACGATGAAACAAAAGTTTTAATTTTAATCGGCAAAGCAGACAGTATGTATGAACAATTGGCAGCCGAATATTATCGCTCTATTTCCAATAAAAAACCGATTATCGCTTTTGTTGCCGGCGAATCTTTGCCCTTTGGCCACAACATGGGATACGCCGGAGATATTTTGACCCGCGGGCGTATTACAGTCCAAGATAAAAAACGTTTAATGCGAGATGCCGGCATGTTGGTTGTTGACAGAATCAGCCAAATTCATCTGGCTTTGCAAGAATTGGAACTTTAGATGTCATGGTGGAATCCTCTGATTAACCTTATTTTACCGCCAAGATGCATAAAATGCGGCAAAATTTTAAGTGGACACAATGGATTATGTCAAGATTGTTTTAATAAAATTCAATTTATCAGCGCGCCTTATTGCGCTTGTTGCGGCCGACCATTTTTTGATGAATCCGGTTTAACTGCTGGAAAAAAAATGTTTTGTGGACAATGTTTGCAGCAAAAGAAACATTTATTTACCATGCAAAGATCATCCTTTATCTATAATGACGAATCTAAAAATTTAATATTAGATTTTAAATTCAGAGATAAAACTGTTTATGCCGAACCATTGGCCAGAATGCTTTTTGCCGCCGGGCATGATATTTGGCTTCAAAAACCTGATATCATTATTCCTGTTCCCATTCACGCTTTGAGATTGCTTCATCGACGGTATAACCAATCCGCAATCTTAGCCAAACAACTGTCTTTCTTAACCAATATCCCTACGGATTATTTTTCTTTGATTCGCCGGCAAAATACTATTCCTCAAGTAAAACTTTCTGGAGAGGCCCGGCGTCGTAACCTCAAAAAAGCCTTTTATGTGGACAAGCCAGAAAACATAAAAGGAAAAAACATTGTGATAATTGACGATGTGGAAACAACCGGCGCCACTTTAAATGAATGCGCAAAATCGCTTAAACAAGCCGGCGCCAACAAAATTTATGCACTGACACTGGCTCGAACAGAGATCTAACCGATTACTTTGCGCAAAATACCGTTTTGTTCTGTTAAAAATTGTTGCGCCTGAAGTGCTGAGCAATTTTTTTTCAACATAACACAAGCGACTTTAACATTTTTGCACTCTGCTAAAACTTTTGAAGCTGTTTTCTCATCAACTTTGCAAATTTCTTGAATAAAACGAATCGCTCGCAACCGCAATTTTTCATTTGTCATTTCCAAATCTATCATATAATTTTGGTATGTTTTACCCATTTTTACCATGACACCGGTCGATAACGTATTTAAAATCATTTTTTGCGCCGTTCCCGACTTCATGCGTGACGATCCCACAATTGCTTCAGCCCCCAGAGAAACATTCAAAACAATGTCTGAAAACTCATGAATACGCGCTTTAGAATTTGAGGTGATTGCAATTGTTAAACAACCTTTTTTTTGCGCCAATTTCATAATTTTGATCAGATACTTTGGATTTCCACTGGCTGAGATGCCAACCACAACATCTCCTATTTGCGGCGAAAAAGAATTAAAATCCTTTTCCGCTAACTGTTCACTATCTTCAGCATTTTCCACAGCATGACGAATCGCCTGTTCTCCACCAGCAATATAAGCTTGAACAATTTTGGGAGAAAGCCCGAAAGTCGGTTGCAACTCCGAGGCGTCAAGAATCCCAAGTCGTCCGCTTGTTCCACAGCCAAAATAAGCCATACGACCGCCTTTTTTTAGAGAATCGGCAACCTTATCAATAGCCTCGCCAATTTGCGGAATAATTTTAGCCACGGCAGACGCCACTTTTTTATCTTCATTATTAATCAAACGGGCAACTTCTGTACCATTTTTTAAGTCTATATCCAAAGTTTTAAAATTTTGACGTTCCGTGACCAACAACATTATTATAGCTCCTTTTCAACAGGTTATGACGATATCATACATATATTTCACGAAAATTCAAAAAAAATGTTGACATTCTGTAAAAAATATTGATTATAGCGTTTAGAGAAATCAGAAACGATTTATCTTATGGCCCCGAGATGGTTTTATTGGAGGGGTGGCAGAGCGGTCAAATGCAACG
>JBNMLT010000061.1:0-7038 GCA_050874965.1 Alphaproteobacteria bacterium | reverse complement strand
GCAATCCAGTGAATATTGGTGAAGCTGTTGGTGTTATTGCCGCTCAATCAATTGGTGAACCGGGTACTCAATTGACCTTGCGTACATTCCACATTGGTGGCGCGGCTTCTAAATCTGCTGAGCAAGCTAGTATTGAAGTTCCGTTTGCCGGTATTTTGAAACTTGAAAATGGTCACACTGTTACCAACGCGGATAATCATTTGATTATTTTGTCACGTAACTGCGATATCGTTATTCAAGACGCTCAAGGTCGTGAAAAATCACGTCACCACGTGCCTTATGGTGCTAAAGTTTTGGCACAAGAGGGGGTTGAAGTGGCTAAAGGTCAAAAGATTGCTGAATGGGATCCGTTCATGGTGCCTGTTATTTCAGAAAAAGCCGGTAGAGCTCAGTTGGTTGACCTTATTTCCAATGTTTCTGTAAAAGAAAATATGGATGAAACGACGGGTATTTCTTCTAAAATCGTGATTGATTGGCAATCCGGTCCGTCTTCTAATGCAAACTTGAAACCAAGCATTACATTGAAAGATGAAAACGGTAATCCTGTGACCTATGATTCTGGTAAAGAAGTGCGCTACTATTTGTCTGTGGATGCAGTATTGAATGTTGACAACGGCGATGAAGTTAAAGTTGGTGACATCATTGCTCGTATTCCAAGAGAAAGCACTAAAACAAAAGATATTACCGGTGGTTTGCCTCGTGTGGCTGAGTTGTTTGAAGCTCGTCGTCCAAAGGATCCAGCTGTTATTTCGGATATTGACGGTATGGTTGAATATGGTAAAGACTATAAAGCTAAACAACGCATCACTGTTATTCCAACAGAGGGCAATCCGGTTGAATATTTGATACCAAAGGGACGCCGTTTGGTTGTTCAAGACGGAGATATTGTGAAGAAAGGTGATATGCTGGTAGAAGGTACACCGGCTCCACACGATATTTTGCGCGTTTTGGGTGTTGAAAAATTGGCCGAATATTTGGTTCAAGAAGTACAAGCCGTTTACCGTTTGCAAGGTGTGGCCATCAACGATAAGCACATTGAAGTAATTGTATCTCAAATGTTGCGTAAAGTTGAAATTACCGCGCCGGGTGACACAACATTCTTGGTTGGCGAGCAAGTTGACCGTGATGTGTTTGAAACAGAAAACAATAAAGTGATGAAGGAAGGTGGTCAGCCGGCTGTTGCCGATCCTATTCTTTTGGGTATCACGAAAGCTTCATTACAAACTAAATCGTTTATTTCTGCCGCTTCATTCCAAGAGACAACTCGTGTCTTGACAGAAGCTGCTGTTGAAGGCAAGGTGGATAAATTGTCTGGTTTGAAAGAAAATGTTATTGTTGGACGTTTGATTCCGGCCGGTACAGGTAATGTTTTGCGTTCTTTGCGTCGTGTGGCTGCTCAAAATGACAAGGAAATCCTTGCTATGAAAGAAGCTAAAAACGGTGAAGAAGGCAATGCGGCATTAGAAAATAAGGCTGAACCTGCTGACTAATAAGTTTGTTTTTTAGTCAAGAAAAGCTCTCTTATTCAATGAATGAGGGGGCTTTTTGATATTTTAATTATTGGGTTGAATAAAAGTAAAAATAGGGGAATATCATTGATAGCTGTATTGATACTTTTTTCTTTACAAAAGAAAATTGTTTAATTATCTTACAAAAAGATAAACAATGTTTTATCTAGGGCGTCGAAAACCCTTCACATAAGTAGTCGTTTATGCATAGCGACTTTAATTTAATATGCCGATTTTCGCTTGAGCGGATGTCGGCTAAATAAGGTTTCGGCCAAATAAGCCGAGCCGTTTGCTTATGTACGGTTTTCGAACATCCGCCCGCTGATATCGCGGGTTTTATTTTATGTAACAAAATAAAGGGAGTTCAAAAATGAATTATCAAAACGAAACAGGGCGCAGTATGATTGAAATGCTCGGCGTATTGGCAATTATCGGCGTGCTGTCTGTTGGCGGTATTGCCGGTTATTCCAAGGCCATGATGAAATTTAAGATTAATAAAACCATCGAACAGGTGGCGCAAATTGTAACAAATATTCGGACTCTCTATATTCAGCAAAAAGATTATAATGGATTAAATAATTTAAGTGCTATACAGATGGGAGTTATTCCTGATGATTTAAAAACAAATGCCACAGATAGTTGGGGGAGTATAAGACATTCTTTTGGCGGAGATATAACATTTGGACATCCTTGGACTGCAGATACATCAAGTGGTTCATGGAATGTTAATTCTGATGACGATGGATTTTATATAAGTATAACATCATTGCCTAAAGAAGCGTGTATGGCTTTGGCAACAACAGATTGGGGAAGTTCAGATTCATCAGGAATAGAAGGTGTATTGATTTCATATGGATCAACGCACGCTGGTGGATATGATGGTTTTCAGATGGGGTGTAAAGGTTCTGGATCATATGAAGGTGGAATTAGTTATTACGCTTGTTCAGATTCATTGCCGATTAAACCGGCAACAGCATCGTCTTATTGTAATTCTATTGAAACAAACAGTTCGGATGCAGGAGTGGTTCTTTATTTTAAATAATTATTCAAGATATCTTTTCTAAAACAAAACTCCATCGCGGCAAGTCTGTGGATGGAGTTTTGATCTGTGTGAAAAAGATACAATTAGCAAATTGAGTCAAATTCTTTTTTGAGAGAGCGGTCAAACAATCCACGTATGGTGGATTCAATATCCGCGTTTTCAAAAATAACTTTATACAGTGCCTGACAAATCGGCATGTCAATATGTTCTTTATCGGCAATGGCTTTTACCGCACGCAAAGTGTCAACGCCTTCTGCCAGCTTGCCATAACGCTCGCCTTTGGCAAACATTTCGCCAAACATGCGGTTATGACTGTTTTTTGAAAACAAAGTAGCTTCATAATCGCCTAAATGCGCCAAACCATAAGCAGAAGCCGGATTTCCACCTTTGAATTTTATCAATCGACCAACTTCAATTGGCGCACGCGCCATCAAAGCACCTTTCAAACCATACCAGCCCAAACCATCTAAAATTCCGGCAGCGATACCGATTACATTTTTAAGCGCCGCGCCGACTTGGTTACCAATTAAATCCGTTCCGTAATAAAAGCGAATTAAATCACTTTGCATAAACTTGATAACACGATCTTGAGTTTCGGCGTCATAACTGTCAATAACAGCGGCGGAAGGAACTTTGCGCATATAGTCTTCCACATGCCCCGGACCGCCAAGCGTGGCGATATGGATATTTTGTTTTATTTCTTCTTTAAACACGTCTGCTAAAATTTCGGCAGAAGGTTCTTCCAAACCTTTCATTGCCAGTAAAAATGTTTTTCCTTCAACAGGGTAACCATTGATTTGTTTAGCTAAACTACGCAGATTTTGACAGCTGATAGATATGATGATGAAATCATTTTTTAATGTTTCAGCCATATCCGAGGTCAAAAACATATTATCGCTTAAAGTTAAGTATTCGTTTTTGCGGGTGTTTTTTAGCTCTTCAAAAGACGGAGCGCCCTCCATGCCGTAAAGCAACACACCCTTATCCGTATGACAATAATTTGCCACATACCATGCCAAAAATGTGCCCCAACGGCCGCAACCGATTACAGATACTTGTTTCATAATAACCTCTCTTACTAAATTTTATGAAAACATTATCATGCATTGCCGAGCAATAAGCAATCTAAACAATAAAGAAATTAACAGTTATTATTTCAGAAAATCTTTATGTAAACGGCCACGAACAGCTTGGACATAGTTATAGTCTTTAAAAGAATCGTAAGCATGATTAAAACTGTCTGAACCGTAAATATAGAATACTTTGTTGGCAATGTTGCGAATGGCCGAATCTATGGTTTCAAAAGCGGCATTATAGTCTTGGTCATAGTTATTGCGTTTTTTACGTTGCACAATTTCATGATAGGCGGCAATAGCCTCAATGGTTTTGTTGGCAAAATCATTATTTCCTTTTTCTTGAAACAGGTGCATAATTTTCATGGTTGTTTGATAAAAGCACTTGTTTATCAGAATATTTCGTTGTTTTGTGTTGTAACCGTCAACTATCATCGACTTAACTTCTCCGCAAATACGAAAAACAATATAGCAAAAGTTAAGGGGCTTTGCAAGCCCCTTGTATAAATTATTTCAAGCGCGCACGTAAATCTTTTATCAAGCCATCAATACCATTTGGTGATTTTTTGATGTAAGCGGTGTATTCGCTGCGAGCAGTTTGCGCCAAACTGACATTTTCAATAATGATATCTACAATGCGTAAACGTCCGTTTGTTTCTTTTACGCGCCATTTTACCGACGCTGGCGCGCCTTCATCCATTGGTACTTGTGTGTTTACAAAAATTTGATCGGTAGATTTTGATTTTTCAGTTCCTAAAAATTCAAAATGTTTTCCTTTAAATTCATTAAAGCGTTCTGACCAAGTTTGAATGTTCAGTTTGCGATAAACATCAATAAAATCAGTTCGTTGTTGCTGAGAGGATGTTTTCCAGTAGCGTCCTAAAACAAATTTGCCAATAAAATCCAAGTCCAAATCTTCATTAAACAACTTGGTGAAACGAGCTTTTTTTTCAATTTCTGAAACATTGCTGTTAATGAGTTCTTCAATTCCTTGCTGCGTTGTTTTTTTGATGAAATTTTCCGCATCGGTGCCTTTAATTTCGGCATGAACCGGCAAAGCTAGCAAAAATAAAGCAAAACATAAAAGAGAGAAGATTTTTTTCATAGTTCAATTCCTTGTTCAAATCTTTTTTAATTATTCATCATCATCATCAAAATCAAAATCGTAACTGGCAGATTGTTGGTTGTTATTTGTGCTGCAAGAGCCAATTTTGAGGCGGTTCTGCACATACGCCGATTTTACCATGCTGTAAGGGTCAACAGCGTTGGCGGTCAAATTATCAAGCAGTTCCAAGTTTTCTTCACGCGCGCTGACAAAACCCAAAGCCATTAAACCGTAAATAAAGCTGTATCTTTTCCAATCTTGTCCAAAATTGATGTATTGATTTGACCAATAAAGCGGATCGGCGACAGCGTCAACAGCCATTCCAGTGGCGGCGCGCGGTGTGCTTGGTCCAAAAAACGGCAAAACAAAAAACGGTCCGTCTGGAACACACCAACTGGCCAGTGTTTTATCAAAATTTGTTTTAGTGGTTGGCATGTTCCATCCTGATGCCACGTCAAACGTGCCAAGCAAACCTAATGTGCTGTTAATCACAAAGCGACCTGCGGATTTTCCCGAATCGGCAAAATTACCTTGCAGAGAGTGGTTAATCATGGTCGCCGGTTCTCTAAGATTGCTGAAAAAGTTACTTATTCTTTCACGTAAAAATTTTGTTGTAATCGCACGATATCCTTTGGCGGCAGGTTTCAAAACATAACTGTCAACCTTTAGGTTAAAATCAAACATGGCGCGGTTATAAGTTTCTAACGCGCTGTCATCTTGACTGGCGTTTACCGGTGAAATTCCCAAAAGAACAATGGTGGCGATTATAAATTTTTTAGAGCAAAGCATTTTATCCCCTTTAACTTTTGCTTAATATATAAAGACAGGCTTGGAAAATCAAGGAAAAAAATTGCCAATGTTGTGAAAATGGTATGTTTTTCAACTGTTCTGTTTTTCACTTGTTTTAAGGAGCTGGCACTAAAATAATTCATCTCCCGCAAACTTGGCAAGGTCCGGCACCTTTAAAACTGTTGTTATTTGCCAAGAATATTTCGGATTGCTGTTGTGGAACGAACCGGCAACAAATCCTTTGGTATTCGATTGCTGACAATATATCGTATACCTTGGCTTTCAACAAATTTTCGTTTATCTTCGCTATCACCATCTGAATTTACAAAAAATATATCAGGTTTTATTTGCTTTAGTTCCTCTGCAAAATCCAGTGTCCCTGAGCCTTGGGCTATAAAGGTTTTGTAAACAAATTTTATGGCTGAAACCATATACAATCGTTCATCTTCGTTGTATAGAGTTTTACGATGTTTTAGTTCTTCCACCGTTTTATCCGAACCAATTGAAACATATAAATCTCCATATTGTGAAGCTTCTTCAAAAAAACGAATATGTCCACTATGCAACACATCAAAACAACCAGAAACAAAGACTTTTGTCATTTTTTTAACTTTCAGGATTAGAATATTTAAAATATAGTATTTTGTGGACATACCGTTTGCCTTTTTTTGAATTTTAAATATGGACAAACAAAATATTTTCCATGCCTTTTTATCATTTCTTTACTTAAATGTAAACAAAGAAATGAAGTTTAATAGTTTGTCGTAAAATAAAAACCGAAAACGAACCTTTGATTCTTATATAAGCAAATCTGACTCAAATATAGAATTTTTCAGCGTTTCAAAGGTCTTTATTTTTCAAAAATTGATAGATTGTGAAAACACTTACCTCATGTATTTTTGCCACTTGTATTTTTGAAACTCCATTGTGGATAAGTTGTAAAACGCTTTGCTCTTTTCCGTCCAAAATATGTTTTTTGTTTTTACTACCGCTGACACGCCCTAATTTTTTGCCATTTGCTTTAAGCCTCGCTAATGCCTCTTTGGTTCTTTGACTTATTAAATTTCGTTCAATTTCGGCTGATAAGGAAAAAGCAAATGCTAAAACTTTGCTTTGAATATCAACACCCAAACGATAATTATCTTTGATTGTCCAAACTTGCGCCTCTTTTTTCATACAAATGTTGAGAATAGTCATAATTTGCAACAAATTGCGTCCTAAACGTGAAATTTCCGAGCATATCAAAATGTCTTCTTTGCGGAGTTTTTTCAACAATTTTCCTAATTTTCGTTTTTCAAAATCTTTTGTTCCGCTGATGGTTTCTGTTATCCATTTATCAATTTTGATGTGTTCCTTCTCACAAAAGTTATTGATTTCAAACTTTTGATTTTCAAGTGTTTGCTTGTCTGTTGAAACTCTTAAATAGCCATATATCATTTTATTTTTCTCCATTTAAATACAAAAAATGAACCTCCCATTATCGCTAATGAGAGGCTCAAATTTTATTTTAACGTCAAAAAT
>JBNMLT010000060.1:0-7039 GCA_050874965.1 Alphaproteobacteria bacterium | reverse complement strand
TGTTGTTCAGCTTAGATTTGTTATACAAACCTTGCACCCAAACCGCCGCATCGTCTAACATATCACCGGAAGAAATACCTTGATTTGCGCTATTGATTCCCCCGCTCAAGCGAGTTCCGATTGCGTTGTAAACCTGTTTAGCCACCATAGTTTCGGTTTGCGGAACTACAGGCACCACCTCCGGAGCCAACGCTGAAGCGGCCTCTTTGGCAGCAGCAATTTTAGCAGCGTCCCCACTTTGCAAAGCCTCATTTACCGAATTGGCAATCAAGTCTGATTTTGCGTGACCTGTAGATTCGTTGGCAGTTAAAGCGGCAATAACATTAGCCTCGTTTTGCGTAGCCGCAACCGCTTCGGAAATTTCCTGAGCTGTTTTTTTGCTAATCTGATAAGTGCCGTTTTTAGATGACTCAATGTTGTACAAAGCGTTATTGTTGTAGCCGTCAAATTCTTTATCCAAAGAGCCGGTAACAAGCTGATATTCGCCCTCAAAACCTGTGTCAAAAATCATATTCAAAGTTGCGCCGTTGTTAACCACATTGTTGGCGATTGCGGTTTTATTAACTTTAACCGACAAATTAGAACCTTTGGCAAAAGTAATTGTGCCATCACCGCTTATGCCGCCGTCCAAAGTAAAGTCGCCGGCAACATTGATTGCGCCTTCATTGTGAATATCATTTGCCTTACCGCCGGCTGTATTGCCGGAAAATACGTTATTGCCGCTAAAGTTGATAGCCGCGTTTTTCATATTATACACGGCACCGCCTTCTGAACCGGCAACGTTATTAGTAAAGGTTGAAGATATAATATCTGCCGCAGCTGTTTGACCATTTTTACCGGTTACAAAAGCCAAAGCTCCGCCCATATTGGCACTATTTTCAACAAAAGAACTGCTTGCTATTTTATTATTTGTAAATGAAGAATAAATAGCTCCACCTTGTTCAACTGCCTTATTTTTATTAAATGTACTGGAGGCAATATTGATATAGTTATCGCCGGAGATACCCGATGAATCATTTCTTGTTGTCGAAATTGCACCACCGATAGCAGCTTCATTACTTTCAAAAGTTGTACCTGTTATATCTGCTCTTGCCCAACCACCAAAGTAAATGGCTCCGCCGCCTTCAACGTCTTTATTTGTAGCTGGACCTTTAACAATATTTTTAATAAATTTACTGTTTTCAATCTTAGCATCGGAATAAACGCCAATAGCACCTGATGACCAAATATCCACAGTATTATTTTCAAAAGTTGAATTTTTGATGTTAATTATTGAAGCTGAATCGTGTCCCCATAAATTTTTCCAATATTCACGCGTCTGAGCTGTCGTTAAACCTTTTATATATGTAGTAGCAGATGAAATAACTCCACCATCACTTTTATTTGCTTTATTAGCAAAATAAGAATTTTCAATATTTAACGCTCCGGTTGGATCAACAAAATAAACCGTACCATAACCAGTATCAAAACTATCTTCCACTGTATTTTCGACATTTGAAACGTTTACCTCTCCGGTGATAATTTCACGTGCAAACGTTTGTGTAGCAGATAACACCGCCACCAATGCCGTTGACAATAACAAACTTTTTCTCATACTTGTCCCCTTTATTTTAAACTAAACTTTTACTATAAGTCCCTGCCTGTCTCCGACACACTTATTACTAGCAAAAATAAGGTTACCCCCCCCCCTTGATTTTTGTAAATATAAAAAATATTAAAATACACCAATTTGTGGATAACTATTAAATTGAATAAAAAATTAAAGCACCACTCTGTTTGAGTGGTGCTAAAACTTCGACCGTCTGACCGTATCCGAGAACATTCTCTACCGAACCGCTTGTACAAGGTGGGTGCCATATAACTAAACCACGATTTAGACAGAGACAGCTCCCTAAATAATAATGTTGGCCGGAAAGACATGCGGTGATGACGCATCAGACAGTCTTTCTTTATATAAATATACTAGCGTAAAACCACCGGCATTTCAAGCGGAAAAAAGTAAATTTTTCCTACTTTTCCACCGCAAAATCATAAAGGCTTCACACTTTGAATCAATGTGCGGATTCGTTGTGATTCGCTGTCTATGGATTGCGCCATTGCTTCGTCTATTTGTTTTATACTTTCATCAGAAACGCCGCCGTTTTTCTTTTGCAATTCGGCGTTTTCATCCGCCAGCAGCAAACCAACCATTGCCAGCATCATATTTTCATTCACCAGTCCAATGCTTTGCGACAATAATTTAGCTTTATTATCCAAAATCCGCGATAATTTAATAATGTGCGCTTCTTCGCCGTCATCACAAGTTATGGCGTATTCGCGCTTGTCAATTGTTATTGTAACTTGCCCCATTTTCTTCTAACACCTTTTCCAGTCTAGCCACCACATCATCAATATTTTCCGAGGTTTGGCTGATTGTTGTTTGCATTTCGGCCAGTTTTGCTTCAAAATCCTGACACTTCTGCGCCAATTCTTCTTTTTGCAGCGTTTCTGTCGCCAACTGCTCTTTCAACTCATCCAGCTCATTGTTGCCGGCCGAACTTGTTTGTTCCAAAGTCAAAACTCTACCGTTAGCCTCTTCCAACTGCTCGGCAAATTGCTTGTTTTTAGCTTCCAGTTCTTCCAACTGATTTTTGCGATTCGTCAAAGCATTGTTCAAGTTCTGCACTTCATTTTGCAAATTGCTTATTTTGGCGGCTTTATTTTCAATTTCATTTTGCAATTGTTGCAAACGAGCTTCACTTTCCGAATTATCCTGAGCCACGACCAGTTCCGATCTCAATTTAGCGTTATCCGCGTTCAAAACCTCGGCCTTTGCACTTTCTAATGCGGTTTTATCTTGTTCAGCTTTCAGCTTTTGAGCAAAATCAGCCTGTTGTTTATGAATAACCTCAATCAGTTCATCAACCGATTTTTTCAGGCGTTCCAAAGAATTTTGGCTTTGTTCCATTTTTTGCATATCCATCGTAAAAAACACTTTCCTTTAGCACAAATTTTTTATATACTTTTGTTAATTTATTTTATAGCTAACACAAAGAATATCAAAATGCAAAACTTAATCATTAATATTACGCAAGAAAATACAAATCTGCTTAACGATTCGCAACTCGGTTGCTTTATTATTTCCGATTCGCTACCGCAAAGTTTCATTACTGATTTTTGCTCTAAAGCACAGGCGGCAAAAAAACTAGTCTTGTTGTCTGGAGAAAAAGCCGCCGATTTATATTTGCAAAATCTTGGCGATGGATTGATTATCGACACGTCAAAAAATGAAAATCCCGCAAAACAAATCAAAGAGATTAAAGCAAAATGCAAAAAAGCCCTGTTAGGCGTTATTTGCCGAAACCGCCGGCACGAAGCGATGTTAGTCAGTGAATGCGAGCCGGACTTTATTATCTTTCGTATTTGGAAAGACGGTCTTGACCACAACATCGAACTTCTAAAATGGTATAGTGACCTTTTTTTAATTCAAAACGCCGTTTTGCCTGAAGATGAAATTGACACCCGCAAAATACCGGCGGATTTTGTCATTTTAAACGACACAGACTATACGATTTTTGTTGCGAAATAAAAAATGTTGGTTTATGTTGCGAACATCAAAATTAAATAATCATTTTTAACATTGTAAATAGGAGATAAAAACATGAAACAACTTGCCGGAGCAATTAGAATTGGCTGGGTTATTGAATATAAAGGCAAACCTTGGACTATTACCAAAGCCGTACACATTAAACCGGGTAAAGGCGGCGCTTTTATGCAAGTGGAAATGAAAGAAGTTGAAGCCGGAACAAAAACTAACGAACGTTTCAGAACGGAAGACACTGTCGAAAAACTGATGGTTGAAGACAAAGACTGCCAATTCTTGTTTGAAGACTCTACCGGCTTAACCTTTATGGAATCCGAAACTTTTGAGCAATTCACAATGCCGGCAGATTTGTTGGGTGATTCTCGTCCGTTTTTAACTGACGGAATGAGCGTAAAAGTTTCTTATATTGACGGTCGTCCGATTTCTGTAGATTTGCCATTGCAAGTTGTTTGCGAAGTGGTGGAAACAGAACCTGTGATTAAAGGCCAAACCGTTTCTTCTTCATACAAACCGGCTATTTTGGATAATGGTGTGCGCACAACCGTTCCGCCGTTTATCGGTGTAGGCGACAAAATCGTGGTCGGTACTTCTGAAGCCAACTATGTTGAAAGAGCAAAATAATGGCTTATATTTCAACTGCTTTAACCGCCATGGCTAACGCCGTCAAAAAAGCGTCCATAGCCTTATCACGGGATTTTAACGAATTGGAACATTTGCAATCCGGGCACAACGATGGTCGTTTTGCGCTACGTTCTTATGAAAAAGTGGAAAAAACACTAAAGGAAGAATTAGCTAAATTAAAACCGAATTACGCCTTTATCAGCAAAAAAGATGATGTTATTCCGGCAAACGGTAACTATTTTTTAGTAGCGCCTATTGACGGTTTTGCAAACTTTGCCCATGGCAATGGTAATTTTGCGGTTTCGGTGGCAATGATTGAAAACAGCATCGTGGTTGACGCCGTGGTTTATAATCCGGTGTATGACGAATTGTTTTTTGCCGAAAAAGGTTGCGGCGCGTTTAAAGAAGGCTTTCGCAGTCACGAACGTTTGCGCGTTGCCGGCGCTAAAGTTGCCGAACAAGCGCTCATTGGCTGTGGTCCTAACGCCAACTTATTCAACAAATCTTTAAGTTTGAGCAAAAATGTGCTGGTAAGAGGCGCTTCGTCTTTGGATTTGGCTTATCTGGTTGCCGGAAAATTAGATATTGTCGTTTCCACCGACAATCTACCGCAAGCCATTGCCGCAGGCATGCTGCTGGTCAAAGAAGCCGGAGGCTATATTGTGGCTTTGGGCGAAACAGACGTGCGTTCCGAAGATTTTACCAAAGTTTTGTTTGGCGGCGCTTTAATCGCCTCTAATGAAGCTTTGCGACAAAAAGCGGCTAACACTTTGGCTAAATGATAAAAAAATTAAAAAATTTAAAAAACAGTAAAAATAATACTTGCGTATTTTGTTTGCTTAATGTATAAAAGCGTAAAAACTATATAGAGTATTTTATTTGGAGATAAAAATGAAAAAAGGAATTCACCCTGATTATCACGAGATTACTTATGTGATGACAGATGGAACTGAAGTAAAAACCAAATCTACTTGGGGCAAGGCCGGCGAAAAAATGTTGCTCGAAATCGACCCTAAGTCTCATCCGGCTTGGACTGGTATTCGTCGTGTTGTGGATACCGGCGGTCGTGTTGGTCGTTTCAACAGCAAATTTGGTGCTTTTGGTTTAAAATCTGGCAACTAATTTGAGTTTTAGAGTAAAAGCCCGCCTTTGAGCGGGTTTTTGCGTTTATAAAGCAAAAAATTATCTTGTATCTTGCAAAAACAATGTCTATTGTATGGACAATATAAAGTTTTTTTATGAAAGGAAAAAATAATGACGGCTCCTTTAATGCCAAAAGCCACAGCGGTATGGTTGGTTGACAACACATCTTTAACCTTCCGCCAAATTGCCAAATTTTGTGAAATTCACGAACTGGAAATTCAAGCAATTGCCGACGGAGATATTGCTTACAATATTCAGGGATTAAGCCCTATTAATAACGGTCAGTTGGATTGGGAAGAAATTCGCCGTTGCGAAAAAGATCCGACTGCCGATTTGAAAGCCAATATTTTGGAAAAGAACGTAAAAGAGCGTAACGCTAAGGCGAAAAAAGTTCTTTCTCCATCACAACGAAGCAGCAAACCAGCCGCTATTTTGTGGATTTTGAAACATTGCCCAGAAATCATGGACTCCCAAATTTGCAAACTTGTCGGCACCACAAAACCAACCATTGCTAAAATCCGCAATGGTGAATATGCGGATATGATTAATTTAAAACCAATGAATCCGGTAGCTATTGGCTTGTGCAATGAAAAAGATTTGGAAAACGCCTTGGCTATTTCTGCCGTTCACAACAAACAAAAAGACGACAAGAAAAAAGTGATTAGAAAAAACATTAAATAACTTGTCGCAAAAACGCAAAAGCACTTTAACCTTACAGTTAAAGTGCTTTCTTTTTTAGAACATCCGACTTGGACTACTAGCCAAATCATATGAAGATGACTTTTTTGCTTTTGCCGGAGCAGAAACAAAAGAAGTGCGTCTTGTTTGCGAAGTACGAACGGTTGCTTGACGAGAAGCAGATTCGGTAGAAACCACTCGAGTTGCAGGGCCGGCAGTTACAACAACATTGTCATTGTAAACGGCCGTATTCTCGTTAGATCTTCTACTCTTAAAACGAATAGGAAGATTAACATAATTGCCTTTCACTCTGAGATGAATACCAGTATTAGGATCATATCCAACACCAACATTCTTGGTCTCAATTGAAGCTGCACCATAACCGCCACCATAGTAACCATAGCCATTACCATTATTTTCAACGATAACACCATTGGTCATACCTTCAGGTGCCTCGTGGCCAATCTTGCGAATGGCAATGATACAATCTGGAGTAAAAGGCTTAAACTCAACCTCAATCAAATCACCGGCCTGAAGACTGTTGAAGAATGAGGTATATTGTCTCTGAAGAGAACTGCTAAGCACTTTTGAATCAGTACAGTAAACATACGTTCCGCGTTCATAACTTTCAATTACAACGTACTTTACTTTGTAAACATTACCGGCAACAGCAGAAAGCACGCACACCATCATCATTACGAATGTCATAAAAAACTTTTTCATCTTAAGATTTTTTTAACGAGGTTCGCTCCTAAACTAATCCTCTCTAAATGAAACTTCAGAAAATTAAATGCTACAATAAATATAATATTCAAAATTCCAGAATCATAAAAGCACTCAAAGTTTAAAGAGTAAAACTCAATCAAACTATGAAAAAGGCTCAAATAATAAACAAAATTTTAAATAAAATACTTATAAACACAAGTTTATTGTACAATATTTTTTCTATTTTGGCAATAAAAAAGAGAAGCCTTTAGCCTCTCTTTTCCTAAGCCAATACTTTAGTATTTATTC
>JBNMLT010000059.1:0-7137 GCA_050874965.1 Alphaproteobacteria bacterium | reverse complement strand
GGAATAAACATAATAATTAAAATACAGCTTTATTTTACCTTGTTTTTTGTCAATAATCAAGTCCAAACACAAAATGTTGGTAAAAATTATTGTAAAATGTCTAAAAAATGTTAATTATTTATAAAAAATTAAGCAATCTTAAGCTTTAATAAAAGCAAAAAGAACTTTATAAAGGATAAAATATGAACACATTGCAGACCCGCGACGCTTTAGTGCCTATGGTGATAGAACAAACACCTAAAGGCGAGCGCTCGTTTGATATTTTTTCACGTTTGCTGAAAGAACGGATTATTTTTTTAACCGGTGAAGTTAATGATGAAACTTCGGCTTTGGTATGCGCTCAACTTTTGTTTTTGGAAGCGGAAAATCCAAAGAAAGACATTTTTTTATATATAAATTCACCAGGGGGTGTTGTGACATCCGGCATGGCCATGTATGACACCATGCAATACATTTCGTGTGACGTTGTGACAATCTGCATTGGTCAAGCATGTTCGATGGGATCTTTCTTGCTTGCTGGAGGCGCAAAAGGTAAACGCTATTCTTTGCCAAACTCGCAAATTATGATTCACCAACCATCCGGCGGCGCAAAAGGACAGGCGGCCGATATTGAAATTCAGGCTAAATTGATATTGGATTTGCGCAAACGCTTGAACGCCATTTACGCGCAAAACACCGGTCAAAAAATTTCGGTTATTGAACGCGCCATGGACAGAGATAATTTTATGACGCCGCAAGAGGCTTTGGATTTTGGTTTGATTGACCATATTATAACCAACCGAGATGAAGTGAAGTAGGTGAGAGATGAGTGACGAAAACAACGATGAAATTTTGCATTGTTCTTTTTGCGGTAAAAGCCAAAAAGAAGTGAAAAAGCTGGTTGCCGGACGCGGCGTGTATATTTGCAATGAATGTATTGACGTTTGTCATTCCATTATGGAAGAAGAGCCGGAAACAAGTGGTGAAAATAAGGAAAGTTCAGCTGATGAACCATTGATGAACAGCTTGCCGACCCCGTCAAAAATTAAAGAATTTTTAGATGAGTATGTCATTGGTCAGGATTATGCCAAAAAAGTGTTGTCCGTGGCGGTTTATAACCATTACAAGCGTTTGAACAATCCTAAAAAAGATGAAGTGGATATCACAAAGTCCAACGTGATTTTGATTGGTTCCACCGGTTGCGGTAAAACCTTGTTGGCGCAAACGCTGGCTAAAATTTTGAATGTGCCGTTTGCCATCGCCGACGCCACCACCTTAACCGAAGCCGGTTATGTGGGCGAAGACGTGGAGAACATTGTTTTGAAACTGGTGCAAAACGCTAATTACGACATTGAAAAAGCGCAACGCGGCATCATTTATATTGATGAAATTGATAAAATATCCCGTAAAGGCGACGGCCCGTCCATCACTCGAGATGTTTCGGGTGAGGGCGTGCAGCAGGCTTTGCTGAAAATTATTGAGGGTACAGTGGCCAATGTTCCGCCACAAGGAGGACGTAAACATCCGCAACAGGAATTTTTGCACGTTGACACCAAAAATATTCTGTTTATTTGCGGTGGCGCTTTTGCCGGTTTGGAAAAAATTGTGGAAAAACATGGAGCGGAAGGCATAAATTCTATCGGCTTTGGGGCAAAGGTTGAAAAAGACGAAAAAACAGTCGGACAGATTTTGAAAGACGTGCGTCCGGAAGATTTAATTAAGTATGGTCTTATTCCAGAATTCACCGGTCGTGTTCCGGTTATTGCCACTTTAGATGACTTGAATGAAGACGCGCTGATTAAGGTTTTGACCGAACCGAAAAACGCTTTAGTCAGCCAATATGCGTCATTGTTTGGTATGGATGATGTGAAACTAACAATAACGCCGGAAGCTTTGCGCGCGATTGCCAAAAAAGCTATTGAACGCAAGACTGGAGCTCGTGGATTGCGGGCGATTATGGAAGAAATTCTGATGGAATGGATGTATGAACTTCCGGATGAAAAAGATATTTCGGAAATCGTTATTGATGAAAAGGTTATCACCGAAGGGGCAAAGCCAAAGTTGGTGAAACATCAAGCAGAAGAAAAAAAGTCCGCTTAATACAGGTGGACAGATAAAAATCCCGAAAATTGCTAGCGCAATCTTCGGGATTTTTGTGTCTGGAAAAGCTCTGTAATTCTATAGTTGGTTATCAACAATTTCCTTGCAACCTCCGACAACAACATATGTTCCAGCGCAAGTAATCCTTTCTACTTGATTAATATCGTCTGTTATATATTCATCTTTGGACGCTCCAGCATATCGAAAACATTTTGTTTTTGTACTTTTAATATATGTAAAGCCCTGGCTAAATTCTGAATTTTCAGTTCCAAAAATTTTTGTATAATCTGACAGCTGTATAATTTTTTGAGAACAATCTTTTTTTTCTACTGGACTGGAAGTACTTAAAGTCCAGCTATTTCCATCGGTAACGCTAACTTCTGCTGGAAGTGTTTGTTCTTCAGAACTTCTAGAGGATAAAATATATGTCCGCCCATAGTATCGTAACCCAGGGCTGTCACATACATTTTCATCTGATCTATAATAATAATACTCGGCAACATACACAGTGGCTGTTCCTGTTAAGCAAGAGTTTGGATTGTTTGGATTGCCGCATTTATAGCATTGGCCGTCTGAGCCAAAAACACCTACAATTTGTGCCGGATTAATGCAATTCGTATCAATTTTATCACCTTTCCAGTACTCATTTTTTTCTTCGCCTAACTGTTTACACGTTTTGGTTTGGGAAGAGAGTTGGCAGACACCGTTTTTGATTTCATAGCCTTCGCGGACGTTTTCTGTGCATTTGAATTTGTTTCTGTCCGCCGGGCAGCTTTCACAACTCCAGCAAGAACCATCTTTTTCTACATCGGTATAGCTACTGCAAGATGTGTCCGGGTTTGGATCGCAGATATAGCATTTTCCTTCTCGAACGCTGGTGCCAACATATTTGGGGCTAAAACCTTCCGAACAAGTCGGATTTGTGCTGGAACCCGCATAAAGGGCATTGCAAGAATCATATTGGCAATACCAGTGAGAGCCTTTTTTATCAACACATTCTTTGCAATCACCATGAATATCGTTTTTGTCACGAGTATAAATGGCTGGACATGTTTCTATCTCTTTAAGATCATAACATCCTGTGGTGATGTCAAGCAGACATTCTTGATTATTTTTTCTTTGTTTTTCACATTTAGATTGAGTTAATTTGCATTTTTTATAATAACAGGTGCCAACGTGGTCACATATTTCAAGATCTGTATTAAGATTTGTATCCTTACAAGTTTTAAATTCGCACGGGATCACTGTGTTAGTGGATTCCGGCAAATTCAAGTTGCTTGCCAAACCACAATTTTTTTCATCAGGCAAAAAACAGACCCGCGCTGACGCTGCTGTAATAAACATACAACAACACACAATAGTCAGACTGAGTGTTTGTAGATATTTTTTAATCATTGATTTTCTCCCAATTAAACTGACTCAATTCACAGACCTAACATTGTTTAGCCTGATTTACTTTGATGAAAATGACTATAAAACAATCATTTAAAATAGACATACTTATCTATCGATTATAGGATATCATAAAGTTTTTATTTTTGCAATAAACTATCGAAAATTCATCAATTTATTCATAAAAGTGTCACAAATGATAAATGGAAGATGGCAATAGCAAACAAAAAGAGGTTGAATTTTTTCAACCTCTTTTTGTTTAGTTTAGAGAACTTTTACACATTTTTGGAATAAATATAAAATTCTCCGTCATTTCGGGCGAGCATGACGCCACCCTTCATACACACAAAATCAAACCCTTTGGCGAAAACGTCTTCAAAAGACTTGGTGCCGTCAAATTCGTACACAAAGAATTTTTCTTTGCGTCGAACAGAAAAGATGCGATGTTCTTCAGAAAGGATGTAACCGTCATCGGCTTCAATCGAATCCCATTGGTTGTTTTCTAGCAACAAATGCGCCAATCTGTCGGTTACAGAAAAACAAAGCGCAAAGTGATGGGCTTCGCTGGGGATAACTTTAATGAAACCGCCGGCAATAAAACTTCCGTCTCGCAAAGAATATAGCTCATAGCATCCGGCTTGGCCACAGACAATAAAGTCAAAGCCAAAACTCAAACTTTTTTCCGGCGCGATAAGCTCGTGAAATGCAATTTCTGTGCCGCAAGCCTTGAAAACGCGCCAGTTTTTTTCGGTTTTGATGGCAAAATAATGCCGATGATGCGCAAATTCAAAACCTTGAAGCTCCAGCAAAATCGACGAACCATTCCACAAAATAACATGATAAAGGTCATCCATTTTTGAAACCAATAAAATGTTTTTGCGAAAATGAATGATTTCCACCGGTTCTTCTTTGCTTGAAAGCATGCGGAAAAGTTCTTCTCCCTCCAGAGAATAAACTTTGTTCGGCGTAAAAACAAGACCGCATTCGGCTTCTACACGCAGGTAGCTAAAAGTCGAATTAAACACCGGTCGTTTGTGAACAAAGTCATACAGACTGAACCGCCCCTCGCACTCGCATAAAACGAGTCCTTCTTTCTGAAAAATTTTATAATCCATACAGAAAAATTTTAAAAATTATACAAAAAACAACTAATTTTAACTTTTTTAAAGTGTTCTGTCAATCACAAAAAAAGAGGCTAACGCCTCTTTTCTGTCTGTTATATTTATCAAAATTTATTTTATGTTTGCGGTTAAAACGCTCAATACTTTAACCAGTTCTTCTTTTAAATGCGCCCGATCAACCACAATATCCACCATGCCATGTTCCAACAGATATTCCGCCCGCTGAAACCCTTCCGGCAGCTTTTCATGGATGGTTTGCTCAATCACGCGTTGTCCGGCAAAACCAATTAAGCAACCTTTTTCCGCAATGTTAACATCACCCAGCATGGCGAATGATGCGGAAACACCGCCTGTGGTCGGATCTGTCAATATAGATATAAACGGGATGCCGGCTTCCTTTAATTCATTAATAGCGGCCGTTGTCCGAGCCATTTGCATGAGTGACAACATGCCTTCTTGCATGCGCGCGCCACCGGAGGCGGCAACCGTGATTAGCGGTTCTTTGTTCTTTAGGGCTGTTTTTGCGGCTTTCACAATGCCTTCACCCACGGCAATTCCCATGGAACCACCCATAAATGAAAAATCCATGGCTGCGACAACACTGGAAATTCCTCCAATTTTACCATGTGCAACCTGAATGGCGTCATCACAACCGGTTTTTTTTCGGTTGCTTTTCAGTCGGTCGACATATTTTTGAATATCCTTAAATTTTAGCGGGTCATCTTGCACAACAGGCAAGTCGATTAAATCGTATTTTTCATCATCAAACAAGAGTTTAAAACGCTTTTCAACGTACAATCGGAGATGATGTCCGCAAGCTGTGCAAACATAATGAGAATCTTTCAGCTCTTTAGAAAACAGCATTTGATTGCAGTTTGGACATCTTACCCATAAATTATCGGCAATTTCTTTGGGAGTTGTCTTTTTTATTTTTGGACGAACGATTTCTGTAAGCCAGCTCATTTGTTATCCTTTCTTAAAAATTTGGACTTTAGATTGCTCAGCCAATTTTTAATTTTGTTTGTCTTGGCCTGTTTGGCAATTTGTTGCGCTTCAGTTTGCGCTTTGGCTTGTTGTTCTTGCAAACCGGCGATATTTTGTTTTAATCCGCTAACCGTTTCAGTCAGTTTTTCTTGTTCTTTATTCAAAGCCTTATTAGCTTTGCGCTGCATTTTTAACTCACGTCGCAACGGTGCTGTGCTGAACCACGAATTGATTTTGCCCCATATATAACCATAAAGCAAAAAAGAAAAAAGCAAAAGTTTGGTGTTTACATGAACTTCGCTTTCTAATGGCCAAAGAGAAAAAACAAGACCATCTTCACCAACTTGAGCGTTATAAATACCCCAAACGGCAATAAATACTAAAGGTATTTCAAAAATATAATGTAACAGTTTCATGGCTTTTCTCCTTATAACAGAGTGCCGTTATTTTGCATTTAGCCTGTCATGCAATTCTTTACCGGTTTTGAAGTGCACAATATTTTTAGCCGGAACGTCAACACGTGTTTTATTTTTAGGATTAATGGCCACACGTGGGTTTCTGGTTCTGACAGAAAAAGCTCCAAAACCTCTAATTTCGATGCGGTCACCTTCGGCCAGTGCTGAAGTTAATTTTTTAAAAACGACACTAACAATGTTGTCAATATCTCTAAGTGTTAAGTTTGGCATTTTTGCCGCAATTCTTTCAACTAATTCAGATCTAGTCACTTTTTCCTCACATTACAATAAAGTTAGACATTTTATTTTTAGATACACTTTTATTTTGAATTTATCCATACAATTTTTAAGATTTTACACAAACATCAGGCGCTCTTAAATATAAAGGTTTAGGATAATTTAATTTTTTGTTTTGAAATTTTTGAATGGCACAGATTGCCAAATCAGTAATAGACGCAGTTTTGTCCATGCGAATGGCGTGTAAAACCAGCCCGCTGGGTTTGTCTAAAAAGCGCTCGACGCCATTGCCTATTAGTGTGACGGTTTTGCCCTTGAGGCGGTTGATGATTTCTTCATAAGGCAAAGCTTCCGCCTCACATAGCTTTTCTAACTTTCCGTTAAAAAGTTGAAAATAAAAATCAGCGCGCTTTGTTTCAATAACAACCGCGTTAAAATCCGAAAGTTCGGACATGTCCAGCGAATGAACGTAGGCTTCAAAGGCTGATACGCCGGTTATGTTTAACCTCGGACATGCTAACCCAAACGCGCGGGCGGCAGCTATGGATGATCTGACTCCGGTAAAAGACCCCGGACCAATGCAAACGGCCAGCAAATTAATGTCAGAAAATAAAATATTCTGATTTTGCAAAATTTTTTGAATTTGCGGCAATAATGTTTCCGCTTGACCAAAATCCACTTCTTCTGAAAATTTTTCAACAACCGTATTATCCCGCAAAAGCGCAATGGAACAACAGTCTGCCGTGGTGTCAAAAGCCAATGTTAACATAGTTATCAACCTTATAAAAAAATGAATTGCCTATTTATTTGTGTTTATTTACTATAAAAAGAGTAATAAGACAAACATTTTTTTTGTAAAGAAGATTTTG
>JBNMLT010000058.1:0-7254 GCA_050874965.1 Alphaproteobacteria bacterium | reverse complement strand
TATCAAGAATATTGGAAATACGCTTTTAACGCTTTTCATCTGAATAACTTTTTAGTTGGTTTGCTTCATAGCTTGTGTTTTGGCATTATTATAGCCTTATGCGGTTGCTATCAGGGAATAAACTGCGGACGCAATTCGGATAGTGTTGGTTTGGCCACAACCCGCTCTGTGGTTTGCGCCATTGTCTGGATGATTGTGGTTACCGGAATTATCACGGTAATTTGTCAGGAGTTGGATATATGACGGCAATCATTCAAGCAAAAAATCTAACCATGGGCTACGGCAATTACGTTTTGCAGAAAAGCGCCAATTTTGAGGTAAACAAAGGCGATATTTTTGTTATAATGGGCGGCAGCGGTTGCGGAAAAAGCAGCATGCTCCGCGTGTTAACAGGCCTTTTGCCACCATTATCCGGTGATGTTATTATCGATGGCATCAACATTTCTAAAGTTACACCGGCGCAACTCGAAAAAATTCGGCAAAAGTCAGGAATACTTTATCAAAGCGGCGCCCTTTTCAGTTCTATGACTTTGGCAGAAAACATCGCCCTGCCCTTGCAGCAATATTCAACTTATTCCGAAACAGAAATAAAAGAACTAGCTTCTCTAAAATTAGCCTTGGTCGGATTAGCCGGATTTGACGATTTTTATCCGGCTGAAATCAGTGGCGGGATGAAAAAACGCGCGGGTTTGGCTCGAGCATTGGCGCTTGATCCGGAAATTGTTTATTTTGACGAACCATCGGCCGGCTTGGACCCGATAAGCTCACGAAACTTAGACAATCTGATTATAGAAATTAATCAAAGCTTGGGCACAACCATTGTCGTTGTCACGCATGAATTGGCTTCTATTTTTGCTATTGGCACCAATTCCATTTTTTTAGACCCAAACAGCAAAAGTATTTTAGCGCGAGGTAATCCGCGCGATATTCTCAAAAATCCGCCAAATGACGAAGTTTTTGAATTTTTAACCAGAGGAAATAAAAATGCAGAAAAACACCACATATAAAATGGTTGGACTGTTTGTTTTAACCGGATTTTTAGTTTTTGCCGCCATCATTTTTCACTATGTCGGCAAAAAATTCACTTCTGATGATTCGCAATATGTCGTTTTATACTTTGAAGAATCCATACAAGGGCTAAATGTTGGATCTTCGGTGGTTTTCAAAGGTGTGGAAGTTGGACAGGTTGCCAAAATAAGCCTCATCACCAATTTACAAAACGGTACATTTAAAATGCCGGTGTTTATCACTTTTAAGCAAAATCGCTCGTTTAAAATGAAAGATGGAGAAGATGCTTCCGCGCAAGAAATTTTGCATACCTTAATCGAAAAAGGCTTGCGCGCACGTTTAATCAGTGCCAACTATCTAACCGGACAACTGATGATCGAGTTGGACATGGATCCAAGCGCGCCGGCTATTTTACGCGGTACTGGAGAACATTTGGAAATTCCAACAGTCATTTCCTCTATCGGAATGATATCTAAAGATTTGCAAGAAATTCCGTTCCGCGAAAATATGATGCAACTGGGAAATTTGTTAAAAGAACTTGATGATCGCTTGCCACCGATTATGGAAAACTTATATAACATCACCAATAAAACAGATAAACTTTTGGACAGCAAGGCCAATGAAGCGTCCAAAACCCTTACCAACTTTAACGCCATGATTGAACAAATGAGTCGCGCCGGTCGTTCCATTCAAAATTTGACAGATTATCTTGAACGGCACCCCGAAGCAATGATACAAGGAAAAAGGAAACCGCAATGAAAAAATTTTTAATTCTCTCCGCTCTATTTTTTATATCAGCCTGTTGTTGGCGCTCGCCTAACGCTTCTTTCTATATGATGGACAGCCAAGGATTAAGCAAAATTTCTGATAAGCAACTCAGTATTTCTGTGCAAACTGTTAATGTTCCGGATTTGCTTGATAGACCGCAATTGGTTGTATACAACACAAACAATCAAAAAGTGAGTATGTTGGAATTTAGCCGGTGGGGCGAAGCTTTGCCTGCTGTTTTACAAAATACCGTAACTAATGATTTAATTGCTTATTTGCCTAAATCTTACATCAAAAGCGCGCGTTATGACACTGAAACATTGCCTTATAATGTTAAGATAGAAATTAATAAAATTGAGGCTTATCGCGATGACAAAGTCAAGTTATCCGTTTGGTGGAACATATCCAATGTTGACGGAACTATTTTGAAACGCCGACAAACCGCTTATGAAACACCTGTTCAAGGCGAAAGCATCGCAGAATTAGTTAAAGCAGAAAATAACGCTGTACATCAACTAAGCCAAGATATTGCCCAAACTTTAGCTAAAATGTAACTAAACTCTTTTGTCAGTACAATGGCAATAAGCTGAAATTGGACATTTTTCACACAACGGGCGCTGCGCTTTGCAAATGTAGCGTCCAAACAGGACCAGCCAATGATTGGCGTTTATCACATATTTTTCCGGCAAAACAGCCAACAAATCTTTTTCCACTTCAAGCGGTGTTTTTCCTTGGCTAAACCCCAAACGGTGTGAAATTCGCGTCACATGCGTGTCCACGGCTAATGTTGGCTGATGATACCACACATTCATCACAACATTGGCCGTTTTGCGCCCCACGCCGGCCAAAGTAGTTAAAACATCTCTATCGGCGGGAACTTCTCCGCCAAAATCATCCACCAACTGCTGGCTCATTGCCATAATATTTTTAGCTTTATTATTATACAAGCCAATGGTTTTAATATGATTTTTTAGCGCTTCCACACCAAAATCCAACATTTTTTGCGGTGTGTCAACCTTTTTGAATAAAACCTCAGTAGCTTTGTTCACCCCCTTATCCGTGCTCTGCGCCGATAGCATCACGGCAACCAACAGCGTATAAGGATTATGAAAAAGCAATTCACATTGTGGATTAGGATTTTCTCGTTCAAAAATCCGCATAATCTCCAAAATTTCTTTGGTGGCGCGCATTAAGCCTTCACTCCTCCGGCTCCGGCTGCTTTAGGCGCATTTTCATCTAAAGGCCAACGCGGACGAGGCTTAAAATCAAGCGGACTGACAAAACCTTTGCGAAAACGCTCCAAACCGGCCCAAGCCACCATCACTCCGTTATCCGTGCAAAAACGAATTGGCGGAGCTGCAAATTCCATCCCGTTTTTTTGCGCCAATTGATTTAGTTTTCCTCGTAAATATGTATTGGAAGCCACGCCACCCGAAACCACCAAATGCTGACCATTAGGATATTTCTGTTTGAAATAGACAACAGCTTTTTCCAACTTGCGCAACAAACAATCGGTTGCGGTCATTTGAAAGCAAGCGCAAATATCAGACACATCTTGTTTAGGTAAAATAGCGTGTTCAACTTCACCATCCGGCGAATAAGATTCGATAATTTTTCGCACAGCGGTTTTCAAACCTGAAAAAGACAAATTACAGTCTCCAGAATTAAGCAATGGACGTGGCAATGTAAAACGAGAATCATCCCCCATAGCCGCCAATTTTTCAATCATTGGCCCACCGGGATATCCCAGTCCCAACATTTTAGCCACCTTATCAAAGGCCTCACCGGCCGCGTCATCAATGGTTGTGCCCAATCGTTCGTATTCGCCAACATTTTTAACCACCAAAATTTGACAATGACCACCGGAAACCAACAACAACAAATATGGAAATTCCACAGGATTAGCCAAACGAGCGCACAATGCGTGACCTTCTAAATGATTAACCGCCACAAATGGTTTATTCAACGCCAAAGCCAAGGCTTTAGCCGTCATCACGCCAACAACCACTCCCCCAATCAACCCAGGGCCGGAAGAAGCGGCAATAGCATCAATATCCTTAAGAGATATTTTAGCACGCTCCACACAAGTACTGACAATTTCATCAACATGCTCCAGATGAGCGCGAGCTGCGATTTCTGGAACCACACCACCATAACGTTTATGTTCTTCCTGCGATTGCAACGCCTCGCCCAATATTTCTTTTTCATCCGTCACCAATGCCGCGCCGGTATCGTCGCAACTGCTTTCAATTCCCAAAACAATCATTTATTTATTCCACTATCTTTTTTGTTTATCATCTGTAAACTTTTTTTCGTTATAACTATATGAAATATAATCCGGCAATTTGTCAAGAAAAAGGATACAGAAAATGGCTAAAATTGAAAAAAAAGAAGAGGTTAAACCTTTAGAAACCGCAAAGGTTGAAACAAACGTAAAACAACCTAAAAAAACAAACATGCAACTGATTGCTGGTTTAATTTTATTGCTCTGCTGCGCCGGATCTATAACATACAACATAGAACTTACCAAAACTTTGAATGAAGATTTGGCGGCGCAGCTTACAACTGATTACAATCAAAAAATTAATAATCTAAAAAAACAATTGCACCAACAAGAAACTTTAATTCATCAGCTCCAACAACCAATACAACCAACTTTGTCTGAAACTTCACTATTATCAGAAGAAAATTTACAGCAAATCGCCGCTAAAATTATGCCGCTTTTACCACAAAGCGAAAAAGTGAGTGACAATATTTCCGCAACCACTGACAATGTTTCCACCACTGTAACGACTCCTGAAGTTTTGTTGGCGGCCGGAGCTTTAACTGTAAAAGGCTTGGCGGAAGATGGGCTGCCGTTTGACTACGAGGCCGAAGTTTTACAAATTTTAGCCGAAGGCAACACCACCGCTCTAAATTATATTTCATCTCTCAAAAAATATGCTGTTTCTGGTCTCAAAGGACGAGCCATGCTTATCAGTGAATTCAATAAAGTTTATGCCGATTTAAGCCGTCCGCAAACAAACAAAACACCACAAACCAACATTTCTGAAACTTGGGATGAGGCACTCTTACGCAAATTTAAAGAGCTGATTGTTTTGAAAAAAAGAGAAAATAAACCCGTTCTCGCTTTTCCGAAAACACCTGATGAAATTCACCAATTGGTCAACAATGGAGATTTCGCCGAGGCTCTAAACAAAATTCAAACTGACCGCAAATACGGCGATATAAATTCAGCCGAACTAAATGCTTGGATTTTGCAAACTCGTAACTATCTTGAATTTGAACATTCTATTAATGGTTTGATTATGAATTCATTGGCTAACTTGCATCTTAAAGAAATGGAGAGAACAAAATGACTGTCACCCTGCAAAAACTTTGGCAAAAAAAATACAACTGTGTTCCAAAACAGTTGGAAAAAGTTAAAGAAGTACATTCAGTTGCCACAGCTTTTAACACCAACATTGACGCGGTGTTCAAAATCAACGGAAAAAAATTGACCGAATTGCTAAAATCAACCGGTTTGACCGCTGAAGAGTTTAACAGCACGCGCACTTTGTTGGAAACGCCTAAAGACGTGGTGCATGGCATAGCCAAATGTTTTAGCCGAGGTATCGCCGAAGAATGGATTACTGATGACAAATCAGTTTATGAATGGATGAGACAAAATCTGGGCTATGACCGCTTGCAAATGGGCGGACAAGGCGGTATTGTGGCCAACGCCCTAGCCGTGCTTGGCGTACAAAATGTGTTTGTCCACACCAATTCCCACCCCAAACTACAAGCCCAACAATTTTTACCCTTGAAAAACTTGTTTGGTATTGATGAAAACGGAAAAGTTTGCCGCGCCGTTGATATTGACCGCACTGCGGAAACACCGCTTATCCATTGGATTATTGAATTTGATATTGGTGATTCATTTACAGCTTGGGGCCAAGAGTTCACTTGTCCTAAATCAAATCGCTTTATTGCCACTTATGACCCAGCCAACATAGATTTGGTGATAAATAATGGTTTTATCAAACATTTGTCGGAATACGGTTATGATTACTTAGTGCTTTCCGGCTACCATAATTTAACCTCCAAGCGTCATGGAGTGGAATTGGTCAACAACTCTGTCGCATTAATTAACAATTGGAAAAACCATAACCCGCGAGGAATCATCCATCTGGAACTTGCGTCCACTCAAGATAAAAAAGTGCGCGCGGCCATTATTGAAAAAATCGCGCCGCTCGCCGATTCGCTGGGTTTGAACGAGCGGGAAGCATTGGACGCTTTGGAAGTTATTAATCCGCAAAAATATCAAGAATTGGCTCACGAAGACTTGACCGCGCCACGCCTGTTTGAAATTGTGCGCCTTATCAAAGAAAAAACAAAAGCTCCGCGAATTCAATTGCATATGTTTGGCTTGTATTTAACTTTGCAAGACGCCGATTTTCGCATTACCCCACCGGAAAATCTGCGTGGCATGATGTTGGCTTCTACTGTTGCCGCCACCAAAGCCGGTACCGGTAAAATAGAAGACCATGAACAATTGTTGTGGGCGCACGGCCAAAATGTTTCGGAAATTAGCTTAAACAACTTGCAAGAACTCTCCGAATATTTGCAAAAACCTGAATTAATTGAAAACGGAATCTGTCAATATGAAAACTATGATATTATTGCCGTTCCGACAATCATTATTGATAAACCTTTGACGCTCGTTGGTATGGGAGACACAATTTCTTCTGTTTCTCTAATCGGCGCAAGATAAAATTTCCATTATTTTAAGATTAACCCACCGCTCTGAAAAGAACGGTGGGCTTTGTGTATTTAGAGGTTAAAAACTAGAATTTGTATTTAGCGTTAATCAAACCTGTATGGTCTTGATAGTGGTCACGGAAACGACCTTCATAGCCCATAGAAAGTTCAATGTTGTCGCTTAAATCGGCGGTAACACCGGCACCAACTTCAACACCGAAACGTTTTAGCGATGTGTTTTGAACGGAATAAGACGTTCCGTTTGCCAAAGTTACCAGCGAATTGCCTTTGTCGTTTTTCAAATCATATGTTGCGGCCAAACGCAATTCCGGTTTGAAAATCATGCCATTGTCGGCGGCAAATGACTTGCTGAGTTTGGCACCGGCAACACCAGTCCAAATGTCACTATTATGACTCTTCACACTTTGACCGGCGTCATCAACATAACCGTCTTGTTCAACACGAGCGTACCGAACACCGGCTTCCGGAGTCAATGTAAACGCTTTCGGCAAATTAAAGTCATAACCAGTCATAGCTTGCAAGCCGAATGTGTCTACATCATATTTTGATTTTACATCAACGGTTGAATGTTTTGTTTCGGAATAATCAGACCAACCATAAGAGGCAATACCGTTTACAAACCAGTTGCTTGGCTTGTATTCGCCGTATGCGAACAATGTGCTGGTATGAACATCCGTGTCACGATTGTGACCGTCAATATCGGTGTAGTTATAAGCG
>JBNMLT010000057.1:0-7269 GCA_050874965.1 Alphaproteobacteria bacterium | reverse complement strand
GGCAGGGATTGCCTTAATACTTTATCCTTAAGCCGAGTAAACGAACTCTGCAGCTATTGCCCGGCAGATAAAAATTGCGGCATAATTTTTGAGTTTTAAGAATAAAACAGCACCTTTTCGGGTTCGCATCCCTTACCCGCCGGAATAACAAAAAAGCCCGCCTAACAGCGAGCTTGAGAGGGATTAGCTGCGCTGGCGCTTCGCCGCTGCGTCCTCGCTCGGCAATGCCTCACCGGCGTACTTCCGTCCGCCTCTCGTCCTTGACGAACCCTCTTTTCAGGTTCGCATCCCTTACCCGCAGGAATAACAAAAAAAGCCCGCCTAATAGCGAGCTTGAGAGGGATTGGCTGCGCTATCGCTTTGCCGCTGCGTCCTCGTTCGCTATCGCTCAGCGGCGTACTTCCGTCCGCCTCTCGTCCTAGTCGAACCCTCTTTTCGGGTTCAAATCCCTTACCCGCCGAAATAACAAAAAAAGCCCGCCTAACAGCGAGCTTTTTTGTTATTGGCGGATAGAGAGGGATTCGAACCCTCGATACCCTTTAGAGGTATACACGATTTCCAATCGTGCGCCTTAGGCCACTCGGCCATCTATCCAAAACAATCGATATATTAACCGATTATTTTTATTTCGCAACAATTTTTTGCAAAAATTATCAGTAATAAGGAATAATTCTTGAAGGGTTGCCATTGATCAACATACATCTTTGCCCTGCGGCAATCAAATTATCCGTACCCTGAGTCACGCTGTAAGTCTGTCCGCTATCCGTTCTGACGACATATTCATAACCACCTTGCGACATAATGCCTTTTTCGGCCGCGTTGCCAACCAAAGCGCCAGCCGCGGCGCCGCCGATAGCACCTAAAATAGCAGCGCTGTTGCCATGTCCGATAGTTGATCCAGCCACGCCACCGGCTACACCACCCAAAACCGTTCCCGTTCCGCCGCTGCTGTTTACATTAACCGAACGTACCGATAAAACCGTGCAAGGAAACGCGCTGCTTGCCTGTCCGACTGATGAGTAACTGTAGTCATTGCTGCCAATGCTTGGAGCGCAAGCGGCTAGAGCTGCGGCAATAGGTAAAACATACAATATTTTTGTTGTCATATTATTTTCTCCTTAATTAAACTTTTATCATAATTATCCATCTGAAAACGTTTGTCAAGGCTAGACAATTAAAGTTGAATGTTATATAGTATAAAAGATTTTGTAAATTTATTTAAAACTGAGGGTAAAATGTTAAAAAGAACTAAAATCAAACAATTACTGGCCTCTGATAGCACAATAGATGAAGTGTTGGTAAAAGGCTGGGTAAAAACGAAACGCGATTCTAAAGATTTTTCATTTATTGAAATGAATGACGGCTCTTGCTTAAAAAATATACAGGTCATCGCGAATAATACCCTCTCGAATTATAATGATATAAAAAAATTAACCACAGGATCTTCGGTTGCCGTTAAAGGTGCTTTGGTGGAATCAGCCGGTGGTAAACAAAAATTTGAAGTTGTTGCGCATGAAATAAATATTTATGGTTTGGCTCCTGATGATTATCCGTTGCAAAAAAAAGGCATGTCTGATGAATTTTTGCGCACTGTGGCTCATTTGCGCCCACGAACAAATAAATATGGAGCGGCTTTTCGCGTGCGTTCTCGTTTGTCATATGCTATTCACAACTTTTTCCAAAATCGAGGTTTTGACTATGTGCACACACCATTAATCACGGCGTCGGATTGCGAGGGTGCGGGAGAAATGTTTCAGGTCACAACCTTGGATATGAAAAATCCTCCAAAATTACCAAATGGTGAAATTGATTACAGTAAAGACTTTTTTGGAAAAGAAGCGCGATTAACTGTTTCGGGACAGCTAAATGGTGAAATGTTTGCTTGTGCTTTGGGAGATGTTTATACCTTTGGTCCAACTTTTCGTGCCGAAAATTCCAACACGCAGCGTCACGCCGCCGAATTTTGGATGATTGAACCGGAAATGGCTTTCGCAGATTTGGCAGATGATATGGATTTAGCCGAAGATATGGTGCGTTATTGTGTTAAAGATATTATGGAAAATTGCGCCGATGATTTGGATTTGTTTGAAAAATTTGTTGATCCAACACTAAAATCGACGCTATCTAACATTGTTGAAAATGGTTTTGCGCGAATTACATATTCTGAAGCAATTGAAATAATGAAAAACTCTGGCCGAAAATTTGAGTATGAGCCTGAATATGGCATTGATTTGCAAACTGAACATGAAAGATTTTTAGCTGAAGAACATTTCAAACGTCCGGTGATTGTGCGTGATTATCCAAAAGAAATTAAAGCGTTTTATATGCGCTTAAATGATGATGGTAAAACTGTTGCCGCTATGGATGTTTTGGTTCCAAGAATTGGCGAATTGATTGGTGGTTCACAACGTGAGGAACGTTATGATGTGTTGGTTGCAAGAATAAAAGAGTTAGGTATGGATATTGAAAATTATTCATGGTATTTGGATTCTCGCAAATATGGCAGTGTTCCTCACGCCGGTTTTGGTTTGGGTTTTGAACGCATGATGATGTTGGTGACAGGTATTGCCAATATCCGTGACACTATTCCATTCCCACGGACGCCTAAATCCATTAGTTTTTAAGGATATACTATGAAGAAAAACTTGTTTGCTTTAACCATATTAAGTGTTTTAGGTTTTATTTTAAATTGTCGTGCTGCGGATGATGGACAAATCATCCGCGAGGGATATTCCATACGCGAAACGCCAAAAGTTGAACTAAATATTGAAGATGATGTTTTAGACGCAAGCGCAGAAGTAAAACCATTGGCAACGCGTATGTCTAAAAGCGAACAGATGCAAGAAACTAACTCGGATTTGGATTATATTGAAGAAAATATTGTTTTGCCGGATTTACCTTGCGATTCTCCAAACTTAAAAAAACAAGTAGAAGCTTTTATGCTAAACAATCTCAATAAGTTTGCGACTAATTCTGTTATAGAAAAAAGAAACCGTATTTTAATGTTGAAAAATTTGCCTGATTTTAAGGATGTGAGCGGCGAAAAAATAGATAGCAAAGTAAATTTTCTGGCGGCTTCTGCGGATGCATATTTGCGTATTAATGAAAAACGAAAAATTTTGCATGTTTGCAAAAGTTCTAATCTGAATAAGGAATATAATCTTAAAGATGTTTATGTCATTATTTATCCGTATTTGGAATATTACAAAGTTGTTGTTGCAAATGTAATGAATTCAATTGAGGATTTGGATAAATCTACTTTTATTTATAATTGGTGAAAAAAGTGGAAAGCGCAGAACATAAAAACCTTGTAGTCTATGAAGAAAAAAATACTCTTCCCGCGTTACCGGAAGAAAATGGGTTGCATGCCTATTTAGAAGAAATTAAAAAATTTCCGGTTTTGAGTGAGGAAGAAGAAACTTTATTGTTGCGGGAGTTTAAGGAAAAAGGAGATTTGGCGGCGGCGCAAAAGTTGATTACTTCTCATTTGCGTTTGGCGGTTAAAATTGCTCTAACTTATCGCCGTTATGGTTTGCCGACAGCAGATTTAATTTCAGAAGCAAATATCGGGCTGATGCAAGCTGTGAAAAAATTTGACACCAATAAAAATGTACGGTTATCAACATATGCCATTTTGTGGATAAAGGCAGCCTTAAATGATTTTGTTCTACGTTCTTGGTCTTTGGTGAAAATAGGAACGGTGGCGGCACAAAAAAAACTTTTTTATAATTTAGGGCGAATTAAGGCGCGTTTGGGAATATATGAAAATAAAGAGCTTGAACCATCCGTCGTCAAACAAATAGCTCATGAATTGGTTGTGGATGAAAAAGATGTGGTTGAAATGAATCAGCGTATTGGCGGCGACGCCTCGCTGAATACCGCCGCACATAACAACGATGATGAACAAGTTGAGAAAATAGATTTGCTTGCGGATAAAACTCAAAATATAGAAGGGCGTTTGGAACAAAAACAAGAAGCGGAAATCCGTCGAAAAATTTTACTTTCATGCTTGGCAAAATTAAGTGATAGGGAACAATATATTGTTAAAAACAGAATGTTGACTGATTCTCCGCAAACACTTGAAGATATCGGTGTTAAATTTAATATTAGTCGGGAAAGAGTTCGACAGATAGAAAAAAAAGCGTTTGAAAAACTTTCATCAGAAGTTAAAGACGCTATGTCGTCAGTGGCTTAAAGCGATGGATTTTTTTAGTGAAGTAATAAAACAATTGTCCGTATTAAATGTCGAAAGTCCACGTTTGGAAGCGCGTGAGATTTTTGCGTATGTTTTGCAGAAAGATGTTTCTGAAATTTATTCGGGATGCGTGGTGAATAATAGCGAAAAGCAAAAAATTGAAGAGATTGTTCAAAAAAGAAAAAATTATTGGCCTTTAGATAAGATTATTGGAAAAAAAGGCTTTTACAAATATGATTTTGTGACAAATGAATATGTTTTATCACCTAGGCCGGATACAGAAATTTTAGTTGAAAAAGCTTTGGCGCTTTTGCCGAAAGACAGTCAAACCAATATGTTGGATTTGGGAACCGGAAGCGGATGTATTGTTGAATCTATTTTGGGTGAAAGACCAAAAATGCATGGTTGGGCTGTAGACGTTTCGCCACAAGCTTTGGATGTCGCAAAGAAAAATGCTATAAATTTGCAGGTGTTGAACAGATTGAATTTTATTCAAGCGAGCTGGTTTGATCAAAATTTTTTGAAAAACTTTGCGGAACCATTCCAATTAATTGTTTCTAATCCGCCGTATATTCCGCAAAAAGAGATAAGCTCTTTGCAAGAAGAGGTGAAAAAATATGATCCTTTATTGGCCTTGGATGGTGGTGAAAGTGGCTATGAAAGTTATATGAAAATAGCAGAATGGATGCCACTGCTGTTGGATGACAATGCCTATGTTTTACTGGAAGCGGGAATTGGACAGGCTGCAACAATTGCAAAAATTTTTGAACAAAAAAATTTAAACCTGATTGAAATAGTGCCGGATTTGGCGGGTATAGACCGTTGTGTAATTTTACAAAAATAGTTGCACTATTTTAAAATAATGAGTATATAAAAAAAGGGTATTTCTTTTCACCCATAGTAAAGTTTTAATGATAACTCTCTTTAATGAGATTATTTTGAGTGGTTTTATATGAAAAAATTAAATAATAATAAATTTCGTGGAAATACGATATATTCTTTAAATTATAAATTTGATAGCGTGAGTTCTGCCGGTAAATTGAGCGGTACCGCGTTGGATTTGATAAAAAAATATAATGAATTGGCTAAAGAAGCGCATAATAATGGTGATTATGTGCAAATGGAGGTTTTCCGTCAATATGCTGAACACTATCGCAAAATTGTGACAGAAATTAATGAACGTAAAAATCAAAACAAAGATAATGTTTCAGAGCAAAATAATGCCTCACAACCAATAGAAAATGCGGAAGCTGATAAAATAGAAGAAAGTTCTTTCCAAAAGGGAGAAAATGAAAAAGACTCTGTCAATAATAATCTTGTTGAAACAGAGGCGAATGTTTCTTCAGAAACAGAAAAAAATGAAGAAGAAACTAAAGTTGTAAAAACAAAAAGAAGAAAAAGTTTTACAATTGTTGAAGTTGCTGAAACTAAACAAGCAGATGAAAATGACAATTCTGCAAAAGAAGAAGCGGAAAATCCTCGCCGTCGCGTTATTGGTCGTCGGCGCACTGTTAAAAATGTAGAAAAAACAGATGTCGAATCAAAAGAATAAGAATATATTCATTATAGATTGTGATGGTGTGTTGTATCCGCAAACAGAGCTGGGATTGGCTCAAATTGTTGACGCCATGAAAAAAGTTTATCGTGAAGATGTTGGGTTGACGGGAGAACAACAAAAACAAATTTCTGAAAAGTCGATTCGTCTTAAACATTTTGGCGCTTTTAATTTTATTAAACATATTTGTGATGAAACCGGATATAGTTTTGATCTATATCGAAAAAAAATGGTGGAAGCGACGGACTACAACGCTATTCACTATAATCCAACTTTGAAAAAACTTGTAGATCAACTGGCGAGGCAAAAGAAGGTTGTTATTTTTAGCAATAACAGCTATGAACATATTGATTGTGTTTTGCAAAAAGTTTTTCGTAGAACTGCTGCCGAATTATCTCAAAACGGGATTATGATTTATGATATTACAGCAACCGAAAAAAATGGTTATTTTCATCCCAAACAAAGTGAAAACGGTTTTAGCAATTTTTTAGAAAATATTGGAGCCCAAAGTGAAGATTGTTTTTTGTTTGACGATTCTTTGCCGAATCTTCAAAAGGCCAAACAGTCCGGAATAGATGGAAGTTTGGTTACAGAGAATAATAATCTGGAAACACAGCTTGGTGTAATGTTTGCAAAAAATAAAATTTGGGAGAAAAACTATGAACAAGCTCGCTAAAGCTTATGAAATAGCAAAAAATGATGATGTTTCTACACCAAAAGATAGTGTTGTGTTGTATAGTATAAGTTATTTGCCGACTCGGGAAAATAAAGATAAAGCGCTGGCTTATTTAAAAGAGCATGAGAATAGCTATACTTTGGATGATACGCCGTGTGGTAAAAATTTGATAGCTTTGGGTTTGGAAACGGGAAATGATTGTCCAAATAGTGAAATCTTGAAAGTTTGGGCGGTAGCGTCCGCTCGTTTTATTGCGGCAGCGTCTGGAAATGTAAAAGCATTTGTTACCAATGCCAATCCTAAAAGCACTTTTGTTTCAATTGAACTTCCCGGCATTTTGCAAAATGATAAAATTAAACAGATAAATGGTGTGGATAAGTTTGAATTTGCGCGAAATTTTGGGGTAAATTAAATAATTTTGGTATATTTGAGAAAAAGTTGTTGCTTTATATTATAAAATTTTATATATTGCACAAAGTAACGAGGTTATATCAGATTTTTAAGATATGAGTAATCGAGTTGCAAAATATCGCAAAAATATAGATTCAGAGGGCTTGTATATTTTCCCAAAAAGAATATATATCTGCTTAGGGCAGGGGAGTCTTACGCGTATGTCCAAAAAGTATTAATCGGTTCTAATACTTGAAAGGCGTAGGAGATCATGTTCTGAATCGTGATTTGCGAACTCCCCGCCACTTCGTTTTGTTTGTATTAGGTTCTAGGTTAGGTTCTAAGTTTTTACTTTAGAGCTATTTTTTTATATAAAAAAGTAACCCACCGGCATAGCCGGTGGTTCTTCATATGCGCCTATAAGGCTAAAGGTACCAGCCCAAACGCCTAAAG
>JBNMLT010000056.1:0-7345 GCA_050874965.1 Alphaproteobacteria bacterium | reverse complement strand
CATTTAGATAGATTGCGCCTGTCGTCATTGCACAAAGCTTGCCCGTGCTTACCTGTGGAAGCCGCTTGCTTAAAATCCAAAAACAACTCTTCTGTTTGCCGTTCGCGGATAAAGTCATCAAGCGCATCCTCGCCAAAATAAATCAGCTTTTCAAAAATATCTTCCGCTCTGGACATAACAGCGCCTCCGGTTATTTTTATCTATACTTAAAAATATCACATTTTGCTTAAAAATGCAAATATTTCTCCACCAAATCATAGCTTGGATAATCACGCAAATTACCCAGCAAAGTATATGTTGGCTTGCTAGAAAAAATACGTTGAGCCAAACGTTGGATATCGTCTTTGGAAATACTGTTAATTTTTTCCACAATTTCTTCAACCGGAATCACTCGGTTATAGAGCAAATATTGACGGGCAATCACTTCGGCCGTGGAAGAAGAACTTTCCAAGGCCATCAGCATACTCGCTTTGAGTTGAACTTTTACACGTTCCAATTCTTTATCCGTCACATAATCATTAACAATTTTTTTCAGCTCATCCGCCACCACTGGAACATATTGTTTAATTTCTTCTTCATTAAGTCCGGCATAAATTCCAAACACACCACTGCCTGTGTGCGCGTTGGCAAAACTATACACCGTATAAACCAAGCCACGCTTTTCACGAATCTCCTGAAACAAACGAGAAGACATGCTTCCTCCCAGCAATGTTGAGAGCACAGTCACGGGATAATAATCCGGATCGTTATATGGCACCCCCTCAAAGCCTAACAAAACCTGCGCCTGTTCAATATCTCGAGTTTTAATTGATGAACCACCGGTGTAGCGCTGAGAATCCTTTGAATATTCTGTTTTTTCACGCAAGTCGGACATGCGGTCTTCCACCATTTTAACAAATTCATTGTGTTTTAGATTTCCCACAGCGGCAACCACAATATTTTCGGCGGCGTAATTATGTTTCATATAATTATGCAATTTTTCTGCGTTAAACGAACGAACTTTTTCCACCGGTCCCAAAATACTACGTCCCAGCGCCTGATTAGCAAAGGCCGTTTCCTGAAAATAATCGTAAACAATATCGCTAGGATCATCATTGGTCTGTTTGATTTCTTGCACCACAACTTCTTTTTCTTTAGCCATTTCCGCGGCATCAAAAGTTGGAGCCATAACCAAATCAGCCAACACATCTGTGGCCAACTCCAAATCATTTTTTAGCATTTTAGCATAAAAAGCCGTAAACTCACGCGAAGTGTAAGCATTTGTTTGTCCGCCGACATTTTCAATATCTTCGGAAATTTGCAATGAATTACGCTTTTTAGTGCCTTTAAACACCATATGTTCCACAAAGTGAGAAATACCGTTTTTATCCAAAGTTTCACAAGCGCTACCGGTATTCACCCAAATTCCCAGCGAAACTGTTTCTGTTTGCGGACGCTCAGCCGTTGCCACCCGTAAACCGTTTTTCAATGTTGTTAAATTAACTTCCATAAAAAATCTTGCCTTATCCTAAAAAATTACATATGACAGCATTATATTATTTGATTATGATAAATCAACATAAAACTTTTTAAGGAGATAGTTATGGGGACAAAATTACATTTTGCGGTGGTTCTTTCCGGTTGCGGACGCGCTGATGGCTCAGAAATTCACGAAGCTGTGTGCGCTTTGTTATGCATAGAAAACATGGGGTGCACTTATCAATGCTTTGCGCCGGATGTTGATCAAGCGGCGGTGGTAAACCATTTGAATAATCAGGCCATGAATGAAAAACGCAATGTTTTGGTTGAAGCTGCCCGCATTGCCCGCGGCAACATTCTTGACCTTAAAGAATTTAACACAAAAGACTATGATGCCATCATCTTTCCTGGTGGTTTGGGTGCTATCACCAACTGGTGTGATTTTGCCGGACGCGGGGTTTCTTGCAACATCAACACCAGTGTCAGACAGGTTATCCGCAAGTGTTGGGAAGACAAAGTGGTTATCGGCGCCATGTGCATTGCGCCGGTGCTGATTGCTTTGGTTTTGGCTGATAAACACGTAAAATTCACACTCGGCGCCGGCGGCGACACCGCCCGCAAATTGGAAGAACTTGGCGCGATTCACGAAGAAGTCGGCGTTTCAGATGTTTGCATAGATCGCGAAAATCTAGTTTGCAGCACGCCGGCTTATATGCTTGCCACTAATATGCTGGACGTTTGCCAAGGCGCGCAAAATATGGTCGGAGCAATCTGTCAACTGATTGAAAAACAGAGAAACTAGTATTTGTAGATTAAAGTTGTTTTTTTATGAAATACACGATTCTTTTTTATTCTCAATCGTTCGTTTTCTGTTTTTAATTTACAATTCACCTCTAAAAGCCATATATATTTGGCAATACTCAGAATTTTTGCACTGAGAACATCCGTGAGTAATGTTGCTCATAGTTAATTCTGTCGGCGCATTCTTTTCTTGCGCCCCAAAACCTTCTGGACCTGAGTATAAATATAAATATTCCTCAAATCCAGATCCATAAAGCTGAATAGATCCTCCTCCAGAACTTCCATCTCCTGGCCACCAGTCTTTAGGAGTTTTCTGTTCCCAATGGTATGAAAGAAAATCTATACAATTTTTAACCCGATCATTTCCCGTTAAGTCGATAATATATTCACCGTACATTCTACTACCGAAACTAAAATTTATCCCAATATCGCCAATAGGTAATTGACACATTTCTCCTTTATTTCCCTCAATATCCACATAATTCTCATCACAAATGCTTTCTGGTAATAAACCAAGATTAACATAATCACTAGTACCATATACTTCATAGAAACTATTCCAATTCATCGCTTCCAGTTCGCTCAATCGGAATAATGAATCACGAAAAATCTCAATAGTTTTGTTTACTTTAAACTTGCGCATTACCTCACTATAACCGGCAATACCACCAGCAGACAGGACACCGATAATGGCCAACACACCGAGCATTTCAATCATGGAACGACCACATTCTCTCGCCCTCCAGCTCCAGTCATCACCTGTCATCTTCTCCTTCACTCTACTGTCATTATCGGGCTTATCCCGATAATCTTGCCTAAACATACTCTTTTTAAACAGTATATCCAAGAAAAAACGTGCAAAGAGATTTTTTGTTTCTTTAAAAAAATTTAATTTCATATCAAACTTCCTTTTTATTACCATTAACAAAATAACCACCTTGATGAAAGGTGGCAGGAAGTTCAAAGCTATTATTAGTAATAGTGTAGGTATTCGGTATATATCCATATACCTTATTAACTACCTTCCTGCTCTAAGCAAAAAAGGTAGTCTTTTTTACATCCCGTAAGGACAACTAATAGAGGCTTTGAACCCTCACAACAGTCATCAACTATTGCTTTTTCAGCCTATAAAATAAAAAATCAAATGTCAATCTTTTTACAAGTTAAAAACTCGATAAAACACTTGCAATGCGCAATTTTTGGTCTATTCTAAGGACAATTAACTATAAAACTAGATTAAAGGATTGTTACAACCATGAAAAATAGAACCAGATTTGCGCCAAGCCCGACCGGATATATGCACATCGGCAACTTGCGCACGGCTTTATATGAATATTTAATTGCCAAGTCCGCTGGCGGAGACTTTATTCTCCGCATTGAAGACACAGACCAAAAACGTTATGTTGAAGGCGCAACAGATATTATATTCAACACCTTGAAGCGCGTTGGCATGAACTGGGATGAAGGTCCGGATATTGGCGGCAAATTTGGACCGTATGTACAATCTGAACGCCGAAAAATTTATCAAGAATATGCTCATAAATTAGTTGAACTCGGTGGTGCACATTATTGTTTTTGTGCTCAAAAAGAAGAAAATGAAGAAGCAAACGAAGACACGCTGGAAGCTCACATTAAATTCAAAGACCCTTGCTTAAAAATTTCTTTAGAAGAGGCCAAAAAACGGGTTGCGGCCGGCGAACCTTTTGTTATTCGTCAAACGATAAATAAAAAAGGCACTTCGGTTTTTCATGATGTTGTTTACGGGGACATTGAAATTGATTATGATGAACTTGATGAAGGCGTATTGCTAAAATCAGACGGTCTGCCGACTTATAATTTTGCCAACGTGGTGGATGACCATTTAATGCAAATTACTCACGTTGTGCGCGGTAATGAATATATTTCTTCAACCCCTAAATACAACCTGATATACGAAGCGTTTGGCTGGACACCACCTATTTATGTGCATGTACCTCCGGTAATGAAAGACGCGCACCATAAATTAAGCAAACGCAACGGTGATGCCTCATTCCAAGATTTGGTGGCCAAAGGCTACTTGCCGGAAGCTATTTTAAACTATATTGCCCTCCTCGGCTGGAACCCAGGAACAGAGCAAGAAATATTTTCATTAGAAGAACTTAAGAAATGTTTTTCAAGTGAAAGATTAAATAAATCTCCGGCAATTTTTGATATTACCAAACTGACTTGGATGAATGGCTGCTACATCCGCAACCTGTCTGCCGAAGATTTTCATAAGTTAGCCTCGCCTTATTATTCCGAACTCACAAACAAAAATATGGATTTAGAATTTTTAAGCAAAGTATTGCAACCACGTGTTGAAGTTTTAACGCAAATTACCGAACAAACAGACTTTTTAGCCCAAATACCGGAATATGACATAGCTTTATATGAAAATAAAAAAATGAAAACCAATCCGGAAATTGCCGCCAAAGCTTTACAAATTGTTTTGCCGGCGCTTGAAAATATAACAGATTGGACTAACGAAAATCTGTTTAACACCTTAAAAGAAGTTGCTGTTGCGAATGAAATGAAAAACGGTCAAATTCTCTATCCTGTGCGCATAGCTCTTTCCGGCAAAGAAACCACACCGGGCGGCGCAACTGAATTGGCGCATGTTTTAGGCAAAGCCGAAACTTTGCAACGTATAAATGAGGCCATAAAAAGATTATCATAACTTCATATTAACTTCATATCAAGAGCAAACTTATGCCCGATATCTACTCAATACGCTATTTTAAGAATAAACCTCCGTTAAATAACAAAATTGTCGTTTGTATCTGGTTGGGTTTGCTCTTCTTTTTCTTTCCAGAATATCCCAAACGACTGGTTTACCCACTTTTATTTGGTCAAAAAGCAAGTGAAAAGCTGACAATTTCCAAAGATGGAAATTATGAAGATGTAACAAATCCACCTATTGATTTTGTTAAAAACGACGTCACATACACCTTATACCCTAAAACAAAATACAGCATCACCGCTAAAATCGGTTATATCGATCATTACGATACCATTTTTAACAAAATATATCGTGGTTACAGCCAAAATAACTACATAAATTTAGTGCCAATGGATTTGTTAATGGTTAATGGCAATATGGCAAAACCTGAAATTTACAAACTTTTTGAGTTTGAACACGAAGAACGATTAGGACGCGTCATCTGCAAAGGCGTAAAATATCGTCATTCTTTTTTTTCAGCATATTTTTCATCAGAAGAAGAGTTTCAAAAAAGTGAAGATAATTACAAAAAATGTCATCCAAACATAAATGAAAACGAATATAACAACTATCACCCTATTCCGGCAAATGAGAATATAAACAAAGGCTTACACACCATGCTTGCCGGAGATGTTGTTTATATAGAAGGATACCTGACCGATGTAAAAATGGGTAAATATCTATTGCCGACAGGTACTCGCACCAACCAATACCATAACTATTTAATAAACGGGCAAAACCCAGGAATGTGCTTTATTTTGTACACAACAAAGCTAATTGTTAACGGTTATGCGTATCAATAAAAATTTCTTGCCAAGCAGCTTGCTTTTATTATATACTCATATCAATTATGAATTGTAAGGAGCTATCGTCATGAAATTATTTGCTGTTTTATTATCCTCATTTCTTTTAACACCTCAGATTTTATCCGCTCAAAAATGGGATTGGAACGCTCCGGATACAACAATTAACATTGCTGAACAAGAACAGCAAGATTTATCCAATACTGAAAACGCAAAACAAGATGACTTAAATGTCTCTGAAGCGGCAAATACCCAAACTTTTTCCAACGCTTCGACAGAAGTTCCTTTTACCGAAGATGATTTTGACAAGGCCGACGCCAATAAAGATGGCATTATAGAAGAAGATGAACTGCTTCAATACCAACAAAATAACTTTATGCAAATGGTTCAACAAACTTTTAATGAATTTGACGCCAATAAAGACGGTAAAATTTCAGAAGAAGAAATCCTAACTTATTATAGCAAACAACAACAGGATGAACAAACTCTAAAAGAATTATCTAAGCGTTTTAGTGAAGCTGATATGGATAAAAATAATTTTCTAGACGAGTTTGAACTTCGCCATTTTTTGCAAAAAGACTTAAATAACAACAATAGAATGATATTTCAGCTTTTTGACAGCAATGGCGACAACCGTATAACTCGCGAAGAAATGTCCCAGATTATAAATTTATTCAAAAATTTATATCATTAAGTCTAGTCAAGTTCCAATACTTTTGCTAGTCTATCCTGTAGCCTGATCTGATCCAAAACCAATTGATTTAGGTCGCTGACTTTTTGATCTTCAATATTTAAGGCTTTGCTAACTTTGATAACAAAATCTATTTCACTATCCTCCAAATCATTATCAACATTAGCAACCATTAAAAGTTCTTTAATCAAATAAATTGATTTTTTTCGATTTAAAAGACCTTGAGCTTCGGCAATAAGTTCATCTTCAGTAGATTTTTTATTTATCTGAGCACCATATTCCTTGGGAATGTGATATTGTTCAGCCAATTCTTTCATAAAAGAACGCTCATTATCATCAATGCGACCATCCTTACCGATAAGGCGAATAATCATTCGTAAAAACACCAATTTTTCAGCCAAATTCAAATCAGCAACATAATCAAAACTATTCATAATTGTTCTCCTTCGTCATAATTTAGCATAAAAATTTGTTTTGTCTTTAATCTTATACAACTTATTGACAATAAAAACATAGATTAAAAACCAAAAACAAACGATTGCCCTAAAAACTAATTATGAAAAAGATTTGACTTTCATTTATAAAAATCGGAGAGCGAAAGAAAATCTTTCACTCTCCTTTCGGTTCTCATACCTTTATTTGAGATTATAAAAGATTATTGAAAAGTAATCTTAACAATTAAATACTTTTATCATACATCAAATTATAAGGTCCTCCGTGTTCGCCTTTGTATCATAAAAGCATTTAATTCCTTAAATTTTTTTATCATACGCTGTTGAACTCGTGTTTCAAAATGCCGACTTAGAATTTAATTGCTTAAAAACAATCATCATTTCATTTTGAACACTCTTTATT
>JBNMLT010000055.1:0-7361 GCA_050874965.1 Alphaproteobacteria bacterium | reverse complement strand
TCGACAAGGACGAGAGGCGGACGGAAGTACGCCGGTGAGGCGCTAAGCCGAACGAGGACACAGCGGCGAAGCGCCAGCGTAGCCAATCCCCCTACTCCTATCCCGTCTTTTATGGCGAGCTTTATTGTTATTCCGGCGGGTAAGGGATTTGAACCCGAAGAGAGGGTTCGACAAGGACGAGAGGCGGACGGAAGTACGCCGGTGAGGCGCTAAGCCGAACGAGGACACAGCGGCGAAGCGCCAGCGTAGCCAATCCCCCTACTCCTTACTAAAAGTTCGTCTTTTATCTCTTAAGTACTTAATTTTAATTGATTTTTAGAAATATTTTAGATAAAAAGAAAAAGTCCAGTGCTGGAACATTGAACTTTTTTAACTAATCAAGAGGTTAAACTCTTTCTTTAACTTCTTGATTAGTTAAAGATAACCTATTTTTGCATAAAAGTCAATAGACTTTTGGAGAATAGGACAGGTTTGACCTCTTGTCAACTGTTTCGCCGAGAAACTGAAAGGATAAGATGTGTCAATACTGATAAAAGTTTTAAACATCATTATTTTGGTGCTTATAATCATCATTATGATTATTAAATAGTGATGAGGAGAGAGTTTTTCGCTCTCTCCTGACTGGGGCTCCATCTCATCTACCGGAGTTGCCGGTATAGCCGTTGGAGATATTTCTGGAGGTAACGTATTGGATCGTGATATTACCCCAAATTGCGACACCCAAGGTGTCGCACAAAAGAAAACCGGGGCCTATTATGCTTGCTCCGGTCAAAGGATATCACCAGCCATTGCCGCTCAATATTGCAAAAATAACAGTTACAATAACTTCATTCTTACTATTGTGAAATAATCAACCTTTTTATAAGTTTAAAGCTCCGAGGTTATAACACTCGGAGCTTTAAACTTATACAGTATGAAACACCCAGATCAACACGGACGCCCATATAATAACAAGCAGCACAATGATCATACACTGCTTGAATCGTTCCGACATTGGACTATGCCAAAAGTCCAACTGTTTTCCGAGCAGAAAAACACTTATCTGCAACAGCAGTATCATAACGCACATCACTGTTACAACTATTGCTACGCAACTCATAAAAAATAATTTTTTCGGTAAAACATCAAAGTTTTGTTCAAAACCTTGAGCTCAGGTTTTGAAGATAACGTTTTCGTCACAGAAAACACGACTTCATCGCCTTTGCGGGTTAAAGAAAGCGTTTCTTCATTTTGCTTAAAGACATCGCCTTCAAAGAAAAACTCTTGTAATCCAAGAGACAATCCTTCCGGCGCTGGAAGCAACCCCTTTTCACTCGCATAGATGTTGTTAACTTCCAACATCAAAATTGTGTCCGTCCATCCCTGTTCAATGTAACGAACTTTACCTTTAATAAAATAGGCCATAATAGAAACAAATAATAAATTAGGTATTTTTTGTATAGCAAAAAAATAGACAAAAGTCAAGCCATATAAAAAGAAAAAACTCCGAATAATATGTATTCGAAGTTTTTTTAAAAAACAAAACTAAATTGAATTATTTATTCAATTGCGCGGCAACTTCTGCGGCAAAGTCTTCTTCTTTTTTCTGCAAACCATCACCAAGTTTAAAGAATACGAAATCCGTTAATTTAATGTCTTTTCCACATTCTTTTGCAGCATCTGCCACAATATCTTTGATTTTTTTGTCCGGATCCATAATGAAAGCTTGTTCTTCCAAAACAACTTCTTCATAAAATTTACGAATACGGCCTTCAACCATTTTTTCAATAATGTTAGCTGGTTTGCCGGAAGCTTTTGCTTGTTCTGCAAAAATTGATTTTTCATGTTCAACAGCTTCCGGAGCCACACCAGAAATATTCAAAGCAATTGGAGATGTTGCGGCAATATGCATGGCAATATGCTTGCCCAATTCTTCCAATTTAGCTTTGTCCGCGTTAGATTCCAAAGCCACCAACACACCGATTTTACCCAAACCATTGCGCACAGCATTGTGAACATAAGAGCAAACAACACCATTGTTTACGCTAATAACTTTGGTGCGGCGCAAATTCATGTTTTCGCCAATTTTAGCAATCATATCGGTCAAACGTTCGCCAAATGTTTTGCCGTCGGCACATTTAGGGCAAGCAAAAGCTTTCATTGCCTCAATATCGCCATTGCAACGCAAAGCAACTTTTGCGGCGTCTTCCACATATTCTTGGAAAATTTCATTTTTTGCAACAAAGTCTGTTTCAGAGTTAACTTCAACAGCAGCGCCTTTGTTACCGTCGACAGCGACAGCAACCAAACCTTCAGCGGCAACACGGCTAGATTTTTTAGCAGCCGAAGCCAAACCTTTTTTACGCAACCAGTCAACAGCTTGTTCCATATTGCCGTTGGCTTCAACCAATGCTTTTTTACAATCCAACATACCGGCGCCGGTAGTTTCTCTCAATTCTTTAACCATAGCGGCTGTAATATCTGCCATTTTCATTTCCTTTTGTATAACTTTATATATTTTAGATTTTGTGCGGCGCGGCAATTACTTTAACCACCGCGCCGTTTTTAATATTCAACCTTCAAAGAAGTGCTTATATTATTCAGCTGTTTCAGCATCGGCTTTTTTGCGAGATGCTCTTTTCTTTGGAGCAGCTTTTTCTTCTGTTTCAACAGCTTCAGCATCAGAAACTTCTAAGCCTTTAGCGGCCATTTCTGCCTGAACACCATCCAAAACAGCGCCAGAAACCAAATCACAATAGAATTGGATAGCCCGAATAGCGTCATCGTTACCTGGAACAGGGAACTCAACTTCATTCGGATTGGCATTGGTATCAATAATACCAACAACAGGAATACCCAATTTTTTAGCTTCTTTAATAGCCAAAGATTCTTTTGGTGTGTCAATCACAAACAACATATCCGGTTGACCACCCATATCTTTAATACCATCTAAAGTAATCGCTAATTTTTCACGTTCTTTTTTCAGGTTCATAACTTCTTTTTTGGTATATCCTTCATAAGCGTTGTTAGCTTCCATTTCGTTAAGCTTGTTCAAACGAGAAATTGATTTGTAAACCGTTTTCCAGTTTGTCAACATACCACCCAACCAACGATAGTTAACATAATATTGACCACAACGATCAGCGCTTTCTTTAACAATATCCTGAGCTTGTCTTTTTGTTGCAACAAACAAAACTTTACCGCCGTTGGCAGCAACATCACGAACAGCATTCAAAGCATTGTAAAGCATTGGATAAGTTTTTTGTAAATCGATAATGTGAATATTATCTTTTTTTCCGTAAATAAACGGAGCCATTTGAGGATTCCAGCGACGTGCATGGTGACCAAAGTGTACGCCAGCTTCAACCATTTGGCGCAAAGTAAAAGTAGGAAGTGTCATATTTATATATCCTTTATTTTCCGGTTAAACCTCCGCAGACTTCGGCTTTTGACAGCACCGGAGCGAATAAGTTTAAGCTTTTCCGCCTGTCTGCGTGTGAAATTACAAAGCCACACCATTGCGACTTCTGGCGTATTTTTAGCATAAATATATAAATTTGCAAGCATTTTTTATGCTTTTAGACCAAAAAAATAGTGCTATTTTTCAACAACACTATTTTTTTCATTTCTAAAAAATTAATCGTCACAAAGAATAACCATTGGCGGTTTTGTTTTTGTTTTCGGTAACTTTTGCCTTATATTCAGGTGTTAAGTTTGCATAAACAGTCTTTTTAATGTCGGACAAACTAATATTACAATTTTCACCTTGTTTTGAACCTTTAAAGGTTGGACTTCCACCCCATCCGGCTTCCATCTCATTAAGCTTATTTGCAACAGCGTTCAAATCAACATAACCTGCTTCATGTTGGCAGATGCTAACTTTACGAAACGGTTCACCTTGAGGTCCAAGTTTCATTGCCGGATTAACAGCAACAACAACCGGCGCCATAGAATATCCCACATTTGTAGCACACGGCAAAGTTGTTTCAACATAAGCTATTCCACCTTTTACCTCTGTTTTGATTTCACCTGATTTTACACGATCAATGATGCCTTTTTGCACTGTACGATAATTATTCATCACACTTTCTTCAACTTTGCCAGTATCAATAAAATTTTTGACATCTTCAATATTTTTTGGTGTAACCATAAATACTTTAATTGAAGAAGCTAAAGCCGCCGCTTTATTATCAGGATCAAATGCTTGTTCTATTGGCTTAGGTCCTTCCCATTTTGCGCCCAAATGAGTATCGTGATCGTTAATTTGCGCCAAATTACCATTATATTCTGTTGCTTTGCCTTGCAAATAGCGGTCGGCCATAACATAAGCGGCAACAGAATCTAAATCAACACGATTTGTGACAAACACGACATCTTGTCCGCGATAATCCATTAATAAGGCGTCAGCATTTTCAGCCACGTTTTTCGCACAACATTCATCAGCTTTACCCTCAGTATGCTGCGGATCAATATTTTTATCGCATATATTTACCAATTCTGGAACAGTCATTTCTAGTCCAATAATTTTTTTACCCGCATTTTCCAAAGCTTGCAATTTAGCTATTTCTGCTTCACGAACATTTTCACCAGTTTTAGGATTTTTCATTGCCGGATTAACATATAAAAACTGAGTCATTTTATTTTTACCTTTCTAAATCTTTTGTATTTTTTCTTACAACATTTGTTGCTTTTTGGGCTGGCTCAGAAATATTTTTTAAAGCTTCAGCTGATTTATGGCTTATCATATCTCTTACTTTATATAAAGCTGTTTCCACATTTTGTTCAACAACTAAATTTTCTTTATTTTGTTTAACAACTGAATTTTCTTTTTCATCAACTTTATTGCTCTGAGGCAAAAAATCTATTTCATTATTAAATTTGGCATTTATGTGATACCCATATCCATCTTGAGGATTTTCTTTATCTCCCCACTCATCTGCTTTTTTATTCTTTTCTGCTCGTAAAAAACCATAAGAATTCATATTCATATAATCAGTCAAATCTTTTCCATTTTCACTATCAATAAATTTTGCACTTAAAGTGTACGGCACATAGGTCATTTTAGGTAATAAATCTTGATCCAGCAATGCATTGACAGGTCCTTCAAAAGTTACACGACTACCTCCTTCAGGTTTTTCCGTTATGTTATATTTAACTCCCAAAGCCGTTTCGATAGACATTTTGCCTTTTCCAACAGTTAATTCTGACGACCCACCGCCGCCTCCCATAAGCTCGCTTATGCCATATCGATTTGCATCTATTTTCCAAACTTCGAAATCTCTGTAATTTCTTCTTTCCAAATCATTTTTCAAATCTTTAATTGTTTCATTGATATCAAATTGAAAAACAGAATGCGCATCCCTAGGTATTTCCAAACCATTTTCCAAACCATTTTCCATTTCCAAACCTTTAATTTGCTCAATTTCTTTATTTGTTAATTTAGACATAACCATTCTCCCGTAAGTTGTTTTATTTAGTTTACCCCCCGATTTTTTTGTCAAGTATTTTCCAAAATTTTCTTATTTTTAACAAAAGGTAAATTTTGTTGTTTACGGATTGGGGTTTTTGCTTGTTTTTTACAATAAAATTTTGTATTTTAAGGGCAATTTTGCAGATAATTTTGAGGTTGAAATGACAGATTTGTTTGACTCGTCCACCGCGCCGGCAAAAACAGAATATTCGGCGCAAGACATAGAAGTGCTTGAAGGTTTGGAACCTGTTCGCCATCGTCCGGGAATGTACATCGGCGGAACAGATATTCAAGCCATGCACCACTTGGTTGCCGAAATTTTGGATAACTCCATGGATGAAGCGGTTGCCGGTTTTGCAAATCATATTGATGTGACAATGAATATTGACGGTTCAGTAACCATTGCCGACAACGGACGCGGAATTCCAGTTGACGCCCACCCCAAATATCCCGATAAATCGGCGTTGGAAGTTATTTTAACCACGTTGCACTCTGGCGGAAAGTTTGGCGGCGGCGCTTATAAAGTTTCGGGAGGTTTGCACGGCGTTGGACTATCCGTCGTCAATGCTTTGTCCGAAAAATTGGTGGTGGAAGTGGCTCGTGAAAAAAAGCTCTATCGCCAAGAATATTCCCGCGGCAAACCTTTAACTCCACTGGAATTTGTGGGAAATTGTCCAAACCGTCGCGGCACATCCATAACCTTTAAGCCCGATGCGGAAATTTTTGAGGGCAACAACAAATTTATTGTTAACCGCATTTATCGTATGGCGCGTTCCAAAGCTTTTTTATTTAAAGGAATCAAAATCAACTGGAGTTGCGCGCCAGAGCTCATTGCCAACGGAGAATCGACTCCACAAAAAGCAGAATTGCATTATCCAAATGGCTTGGCCGACTTTTTAAACATTCAAATCGGCGAACGGAGCACCATTAATCGCACAGCGTTTGTTGGCGAATCTGAACTTGCCAATAATGAAGGCCGAGTGGAATGGGCTATTACATGGCCGGTTGATGAAAATGGCTTTTCGTATTCTTATTGCAACACAGTTATCACACCCGAAGGCGGAACGCACGAAACAGGATTTCGCGCGGCGTTGTTGCGCGGCTTAAAAGAATACGGCGAAATGGCCGGTTTCAAAAAAATCACCGCCATCACGGCCGAAGATTTTTTGAGCAACGCTTGCTTAATGCTCTCTGTTTTTATTGCCGACCCACAATTTCAAGGACAAACTAAAGATAAATTAACCTCAACAAAAGCCATTCGCTTGGTGGAAACTGCCGTTAAAGATTCGTTTGACCATTGGCTTTCTTCAGACGTGGAAAATGCCAAAGCTTTGATTGAATACGTTTTAGACCGCGCGGAAGCTCGTAAAAAGAAAAAAGAGGAAAAAGTTCAAAACCGTAAAGCGCCAACCAAAAAACTTCGCTTGCCTGGAAAATTGGCCGATTGTTCGCAAGCCGCCGCAAAAGATACCGAAATTTTTATTGTTGAGGGAGATTCCGCCGGTGGTTCTGCCAAACAAGGTCGTGACCGTGTTACTCAAGCTATTTTGCCTTTGCGCGGCAAAATTTTGAATGTGGCCAGCGCGTCTTTGGAACGTATCTCGCAAAACCAAGAAATTAAAGATATGATTGAAGCCTTGGGTTGTGGTGTAAAAGAAAACTATAATGAAAACAATTTACGTTATGAAAAAATCATTATCATGACCGATGCCGACGTGGACGGCGCACATATTACCTCATTATTAATGACATTTTTCTATCAACATATGCCCAAGTTGATTGAAAACGGTCATCTTTATATCGCCACCCCACCTTTGTACAAAATTGTGACCGGCGGTAAAAACTATTACGCTTTGGATGATGAGGAAAAAGACAGAATTTTAGCCAAAGTGGTAAAAGGAAACGCTAAACC
>JBNMLT010000054.1:0-7492 GCA_050874965.1 Alphaproteobacteria bacterium | reverse complement strand
GTTAAAAATGCAACACTTAAAATGCCTAAAAAAATTGATAAAGAGAATCTTTTTACTCAAAATTTATTAGATTGCAATGTTGTTGTCGTCGATGTTCCATCCGAGCAAAATAAAGAATTTATGCCAATTTTTTCTAAAGCGCACACCTTAATAACGGTTGTGCAATCTGAACAAGATATAAATTGGCAGTTTTCGGATTCGTATTTGAATATGATTTGGCAGGCAAAAAAAAATCAAGCGGCGGCGGGTGTTAAATGCTTAAATTGGGTGGTGTTGGCAAATAAATTGAAGGCTGATTCACCGGAATTGGAAAATGAATTGATAATTCAGTCCCGACGTTTTGGCTTCCGTTGCTCACCGGTATTGGAAAAACGAGAAGCCTACACGCATGTAAAAGGCGGATATGGTGCTGCTGATTTAGTGCATTCAAAAACATTAAAAATGGCAATGGAAGATGTGTACGCGCGCAGAGAATTATTGATTTTGGCTGATTTTATGTGGCCTCATAAATAAATGTGTCTAGCTTATCAAAAAAACTTTACCTGGCCTTTTTTTAAATGATACATATATAGAAAAGAGTTTTAATTATTAGAGAAAGGGGTTGCATATGCTTAAAATTGTTAAAACAACAGCTTATTCCGATATGAAAATGGGAACGGCAGGTTTACGTAAAAAGTCAAAAATTGTGTTGCAAGAAAATTATTTAGAAAATTTTGTGCAAAGCGTTTTCAATGCGATAGGCGGGGTTGAAGGCTTGACTTTTATTTTGGGAGGAGATGGACGTTTCTATAATAAAGTTGCCATTCAAAAAATCATCAAAATGGCAGCGGCCAATGGTATGAAAAAAATTATTGTCGGACAAAATGGATTTATTTCAACGCCGGCGTCATCACATGTTTTGTTAATGAACAAAGCTGATGGTGGTTTTGTGCTTTCGGCTTCGCACAATCCGGGAGGTGTAAACGGTGATTTCGGTATCAAATATGCCGTGGCTTCCGGAGGTCAATGCCCAACGGCTATAAGCGACAAAATTTATGAGATTTCTAAAACAATCAACGAATATAAAATATTGGATGTTGAAGATGTTGACTTAAGCCATTTGGGTGTGCAAAAGCTGGATAGTATGGAAATTGAAGTCATTGATCCGGTTAAAGATTATGTTGATATGATGGAACATATTTTTGATTTTGCCGCTATAAAAAAACTGTTTCGAAATGGTTTTACCATGGTTTTTGACGCAATGAACGCGGTAACGGGACCATATGCGCGCACAATTTTTGAAGAAATTTTAGGCGCGCCGAAAGGATCGGTTATAAATTATGTGCCTCTGGAAGATTTTGGCGGCTTGCATCCGGATCCAAATTTAATTTATGCGAAAAGTCTGGTGGATTTAATGTATTCGGATAAAGCGCCTGATTTTGGTGCCGCAAATGACGGAGATGGCGATCGAAATATGATTTTGGGGAAAAAGTTTTTTGTCACACCGAGTGACAGTTTGGCGATTTTAACCGATAATTACAAATTGATTCCGGCATACAAAAATGGTATTTACGGCGTAGCTAAGTCGGCGGCAACTTCAACAGCGGTTGGCCGAGTAGCTGAAGCGCTTAAAATCGGCTATTATGAAGTACCAACCGGTTGGAAATATTTTTGCAATTTAATGGACAGTAATCGTATCACATTTTGCGGAGAAGAAAGTTTTGGCACCGGTTCCAGCCATATTCGCGAAAAAGATGGTATTTGGGCTGTTTTATTCTGGTTAAGCATTATTGCTGCTACGGGAAAATCCGTTCAACAAATCACAGAAGAACATTGGCAAAAATATGGCCGAAGCTATTATATGCGCAACGATTATGAAGCTTTGGATGTGGACGAGGCAAATAAATTGATGTCTGATTTAGAAGCAAAATTGCCAACTTTGGTCGGAAAAAAATTCAACGAATTTACAGTTTCAGAAGCAAAGCCTTTTATCTATAATGATCCGGTGGACGGCAGTTCAACAAAAAATGGTTTAATTGTTTATTTCTCCGATAAATCTCGTATTGTTTACCGCTTGTCTGGAACAGGAACAAACGGTGCAACGTTGCGTGTGTATTTGGAGCGTTATGAAACAAAAGATTTGGATGAAAACGTGGAACAAATGTTAGAAAATTTGGCCGATGTTTCTCGTCAAATAGGTAAAATAACCGAGCGCACCGGAAAAGTTAAAGCGGATGTTTTGACTTAGTTTTTGAATTTTAGAGAAAACAGATGCTTAAAGATATAAACAGACGGCGTCCAGATAGGCAGCTGGAAAGGAATTTGGTCTTTCTTGCTTATGCCATTATGTTTATGTCTTTAAGCCTGTTTGCGCTATTTTTATATCCTCAGAAAACTTTTTATATTGTGATATCCATTGTTGTGTGGAATGTTATTTGTATTTTAGCAACAATTCGAATTTTAAAAGTGAGTGAAAACGCCATAGGTTTTGGCTCTTTGGCCGCGGAGGTGTTAAATGATAAAAGCAAATATCACAGAATTGACAACGCGAGCGGAACACCCATCTTGATTAACCGTGCGGCGGAGGATTATCTGAAAAATGAACCTGTTTTAGATTTTTTGGAAAAAAATATTATCGATTCGGCAGCCAACAAACTGGATTTGCAAAAGTTAGCATCTGCGGTTAACAAGTTGCAAGAAACAACAGTTTGCGTGTCAATAACACCAAATAAAAATAGTGTGTTTGTCGCCGAAGAATGGTTGCGTGTTCGGGTCAAACCCATATATTTAAATAAGGCCGATATATTTGAACACGAATTTTCTCTGAAAAAAATTCGCAAAGAAACATATATTTTTTGGACGGTTGAAAATATTACGTCATATAAAAATATGGAGCAAGTTTATCAGGATGAAATGTCTTCACTTCATAATTTTTTAGATTTTTTACCGGTTGGATTGTATACTTGCGATAGTGACGGAAAAATAGAATATATAAACAATACATTGGCTGATTTTCTCAATACGGATAAATCAAAGGCAATTGGGCAAAAAATTGACGAGTTTGTGGCCTATAAACCGGAATTGCTGCATGGCAGCACGGGTGTGTTTAATGGCAATTTAATGTTAAAAACGACACAAGGCTGTGTGGAAACTTTTGTTCGACAGCAAAATGTGCGTGAAAATTCAGAACTAAAGACAAGAGGTGTGGTTATTGCTGATTTGCCGGGTGACGCTCTTTTGAAAAAGCAATTAAATGAAATTTCCGATAAATTTGAATGGTTGTTCACAACCGCGCCGGTTGGTGTTTTGTTTGTTGATAAAAAACAAAAAGTTTTCGATGTTAATGCGCAGGCGGCAAAAATTTTTGAAACAACTGCGGATGGAATATTAAACAAGCGCATCGGTGATTATTTTAATGAGGAAATTCAAAATAAAATAGAAGAAGCTCAAAATAAATATAAAAATAATATTTATGAAGAATTTGCCTTTGAAACAACTATTTCCAGCACAAAAGAAGAAAAATATCTTCAGTTGCATATCAGCCCGATGGTTTGGCACTATACCAAACCAAGCGATAACGTGGACGGACTGATAATGTATATTGTCGATACAACCAATAAACGCAATTTGGAAATGCAAGTGGCGCAAGCGCAAAAAATGCAAGCCTTTGGCCAGCTTGCCGGCGGCGTTGCCCATGATTTTAATAATTTACTGACAGCTGTTATTGGCTATTGTGATTTACTTATTCAGCGCCATGGTGTCGGTGATCCGTCATTCTCGGATTTGACGCAGTTAAAGCAAAACGCCAACAGGGCGGCAAATGTGGCGCGTCAGTTGTTGACAATTTCACGCAAACAGCCTCTTAATCCCAAATTGATTGACGTGACCGAAGCTTTTACGGAAATAGACCATTTACTTTCGCGTTTGATTGGCGAGCAAATTCATTTTCAGATAAATTATGGTTCGGATTTAGGCTGTATTCGCGTGGATCCGGTGCAGTTTTCGCAGGTTATGATTAACTTGGCGATTAATGCGAAAGACGCTATGAATGGGCGCGGCACGCTAAAAATATCAACACGGGGCGAGCGGCTTACAGAGCCATATCATTTTGGCGCCGATATCATAAAACCGAGGGATTTTGTGGTTATCAGCGTGAGTGACACCGGATGCGGTATTCCACCGGAAAATATCAATCGTATTTTTGAGCCGTTTTTTTCAACAAAAAAGAATGTTGTCGGTTCCGGAACTGGCTTAGGGCTAGCCATGGTTTATGGAATTGTACGCCAAACCGAAGGATTTATCAAAGTTCATAGTGAGGTGGGAAAAGGAACGACTTTTGAAATTTATTTACCATCTTATGAAGGTGATAAAGCCGAAAAAACGCCGGAGTTGGCTAAAAGTGAAATTATCCGCGACAAGTCTGGAAATGCCGCGTTAGAAACCATACCGGCAAATTTGGGAAATTTAAGCGGCGCCCAGAAACCTGTTTTAGGCATGAATGTTTCGGCTTTTGATAGTTTGCGCCGTCTTTCGGTTAATTCAGGAGAAATAAAAATACTTTTTGTGGAAGATGAAAGCGCGGTTCGAACGGTTGGCGTTCGCGGACTTCGCCGTAAAGGTTTTTTGGTGACGGATTGCGTTTCTGCCGAAAATGCGCTGGAACACATTGAAAAAGGTGAAAAATTTGATATGATGATTACGGATATGATGATGCCGGGGCTGAGTGGTGCGGAATTGGCTAAAATTGTGCGTCAAAAGCAGCCTGATATTCAAATTATTTTGGCTTCGGGATATTCGGAAGAAATTGCTCGTAAAGAATTGGCCGGATCATCAGATTTTTACTTTATGGGAAAACCATATAGTTTGGAGGATTTGCACAAAAAAGTGCAGGAGGTTTTGGCTGAAAAATGAATGAAATAATAGAAGATGAAGAATTAAAGCAAATTCCGTTTGATTTTGTGCCTAAAACTTATATGGGACGAGAGGATTTCATGGTCGCACCTTGCAATCGCGAGGCGTTTAATATGGTCGATTCGTGGCCGCGGTGGTTGGCTCAGGGGTTGATTATTTATGGCCCAAAAGGGTGTGGTAAGTCGCATTTGGCACATTTGTTTGCGGATAAAGTTAAAATTTTTTCCGACAAGCCCATAAAAGTGTCTTTGCTTGACGCCGCTCGAATTAATTTGCGCAATGTCAACAAAATTGCGTCCGAAAATCAAAGTGTTGTTATTGAAAATTTGACGCCAAAAGCAAACGCTGAAGCCTTGTTTCATTTGTTTAATCTGTACAACGCGGAAGGTCGGTATATGCTTTGGACAGCCGAAACTGCGCCAAGTCGAATGTTCTTTCCGCTAAAGGATTTACAATCGCGCTTAAACATGTTGCCAAGTGTGGAAATAAAAGAGCCCGATGATTTAATGTTGCAAACGTTGGTGGTTAAGCTGTTTAACGATAGGCAAATTTTAATCAGTCCGGATGTTTTGACCTATATTGTGAACAATGCGCCACGGTCGTTTGAATATATCGAAAAACTGGTGGCGGCGTGCGATGATATTTCTCTTGCGTATCAGTGCGCGATTAATTACAATGTTGTAAAAAAAGCAATGGATATTATATCTCAAACTGATAATTGCCAGATGGATTTGTTTAGAGATATTATTTAATTAAAGGGGAAAAATAATGAAAAATTTTGAATTTTTATTGCAAAAAAAATGGTTGGGAGCGTTGTTGTTTATTCTGTTTTGTTTGGGATATTCTTTGTATGCCAGTATTGAAGTCAATAAAGTTGTGACAGATTTTATGCCTGCTGTAAAAACAAGCGCCGCTGATTTTTTACCAATTACAATTGAAGACGGGATGATTGCCAAACCGGAAAACACTTTAATTGAAAAAAGTTACGGAGATGATGACGACAAGATTAATATTGTGCTGGATACCCGAACAGAAGAATTCGAACCGTCAACTTTGACCGAAAGCGGAATATATGTTAGCCGGTCTGCGGTTTATAGCGTAAACACCAACAAAAACGAGGTCAGAATTAACAGCTTGCACGATGTGCCGAATATGGTGATTGATGAAGACGTGTTAAACACGGTTATTTCTGTGGCGGAAAGTTATGTGAAACCGGTTGTTTTTGGAGGTGTTTTGGCGGTTTGTTTGGGCTGGGGCTTAATTGTTTTAGGCATATACTCTCTAGTGTTGCATTGGATCATGTCAGCCATATACAAAGCGCCATATCGTCAAACGTTGCGTTTAACCGTATACGCCTATGTGGTGTTTAATTTAGTTGCAATGACTACTGCTTTTTCTGGAACGTTTTTAGGCGGATTTTTATTTGCCGCAGTTGTAAATTTTGCGGCGAATATGATACTGAAAAGAGAAGAAACGATAGAAAAAACAGCTTAATTAGTCGGTTAAAATCGTTAAATTCCCTAAGTGTCAGGTTATTGTTGCTTAGGGAATTTTGTTTTGGCGCAAAAATATATTTACTTTTTAAAATTCTCTTGCTATAATATTTAGCGGATAGATGATAGTCTGTCTGGGGTGTCGAAGCCTCTTGAATGTACGTCTTTTGCAAAAGACGATAAATAAAGTGCGTGCCTTCTGGCTGACTGGCTGGAAGGTAGCAAAATAGGCTATGTGCATAGCTAATATGCTACACTATTTTACATTCAGTAGTTTCGAACTTCCAGCTGCCTTATCGGTGGCTTTTTTTGTGTTAACAAGAATTATGGAAGAGAAAAACAATGAATAATTATAAATATGAAGAACAGTCCGGTCGTTCAATGATTGAAATGTTGGGCGTGCTGGCGATTATTGGTGTTTTGAGCGTGGGCGGTATTGCCGGCTATTCAAAAGCCATGAATAAATTTAAAACAAACAAGGTTGCCGACAACGTGGCCATGATTGTGACCAACATCAGAACTTTGTACGCGCAACAAAGAAATTATAATGGGTTAACCAACTCAACAGCTATTCAAATGGGCGTTGTTCCAGATGAATTGGGTACAGACGCTACTTCAGGTACTTTGAAAAACGCTTTCTTGGGCTTGGTTGAGATTGGCACAGCCACCGTTAAAAATTTGGATTCTGATACAGACGGTACTGGCAGAGGTTTCTATTTAACAATGAACGGTTTAAGCAAAGAAGCCTGCGTTACCTTGGCCGCCAATGACTGGGGTTCCGGTTATTCCGCCGGTTATGTGGGAATGACTGTTTCTGGCTCGGAACAAACAAGTTATAGCACGGAATTTTCTGTAAATTGTACTGAGGCTAGTGCAAACCAATGGTGTGCAAGCCAAGGACCGATGCAGGTTTCTCAAGCGGCCACTGGTTGTTCTGCCACTGGCAATACAAATTCGATTACTTGGGTATATTACTGAGTTTGGGAAAACAGCAAAGCTTAGACACGCACAAAGTTTAAGTTGACCTATTTTTCCACAGACTGCCGGTTTTCACTCTCATGACGGCGGTTTTTCTCCGAAACGTCCTTGCTCCTAACTTGGACGTTTCT
>JBNMLT010000053.1:0-7508 GCA_050874965.1 Alphaproteobacteria bacterium | reverse complement strand
GTATAATAATGATTTTTAGCTTGAATAATGAAATTTTTTTCAATATTTCCAAACTGGCTGATTTTGCCGTCAACCGGAAAAACTAAAGTATTTTCTTGAGCGTCGATTGCGCGGGCGCTGGGTTTGAGCGGACGGGCGAAAAAATCGTTAAATGTTTTATAATCATTTGGTTTTCCAACAATTTCTTTGATATTGATATGATAATTTTTTATAAATGCGTTAATCATTAATTGAGTGATTTTACCAAGTTTACGTTTGGCCAAAAAGCCAACAAGAATAGTGAGCAGATGTTTTGGAATAAAATATTGTCCGTCGGTCTTTATTTTTTGGAAATTCATTTTTTTTCTCCTTAAATCTTAATTAAAAACAGGCTAACTTTACATTTTTTTAAAGTCAAACGATATCTTTGGGTGTGTAGATATTTTTTAATTATTTATTTAAACCTTTGTATTATTCTAAAAAAAATTTAAGAAAAGGATTGCCTATGAATACTTTAAAATATTGCACGGTTCTTGCTTTGTCCGGTGTTTTTTGCGCTCGTGGAGCATTGGCTTCTGACACAGACAGCTCGTACCGGTTTAACAGCTCAATTAAAGGTGCTTTTTATCGTGCCGCAGAAATGAAAAACGAACAGCAATTGCAAAAATTGTTGAATTTGGGCTATTCTATTGATACGCCGGATGAATTCGGTATGTCGGCTTTATGCACGGCAAAGGAAAAGGGAAATGATGAGGCCTATGATATTTTGTATAAGTATGGCGCCAATGATAAGGCTTTGTGCATGCAAAAAGCCGTGTCAAACGCACGTAGCCACGCTTGGGCAAAAACGGTAAGATATGCCGGATTGGCGGCGTTAGGCGGCGGCGTGGTCGGCGCGTTTGCCATGGCTTCCGGTGGCGGCGGTGGTAGCGGCGGCTCCAATAACCCTGGAGGAGGTTCTTCCAACTATGTGCCGGGGAGCAATGGTGAAATAGCAGACGGAAATTGGTCTGAAGAAAACGAATCTTCTTTGGATAATAACGATATCACAAATTATACGGAAGAGGAGTTGAATAATGACTCGGAATACAATGGAAAAAATTTTGGCGACAAATCCGTCGATTATTTAGGGGCTATTAATGCCGCAGAGGCTTTTGCTAAAATGGCAGGCGGAAATAATGACGGCTCTCAAAGCAAACTCAGTGAAGTTTCAGTTGGGGTAATAGATTCCGGTGTGTGGGGCAATCATGATGAATTTAAGACAAGCGATGGCTCAAAAGTTAGTGGATACAACTATGATTATGGACCGTGTTTGAACGGAGATAAATCGAATTGTTGGAAGTATAGCGGAGATGTTGTTGACGGGGTGTTGTTGATGACGTTGTTGGATGATGATGGAAATAAAAAAATGGCCTCTGCTATCGGCTGCGAAAATGGTGATACGGCTGAAAATTGTTATAATCGTTGGGCGGCAGAATATCCTGCTGATTATGATTGGGATAATCTTCAATACTATTTTTATCCGAATAATTATAGTGAAAAATTGGATAACAGCGGTGCTTTGCATGGCACCAATGTAACAAGTATTATTGCGGCAAACAAAAACGGTTCCGGAAACATGGGGGTGGCTTTCCAAAATGCTAAAGTTGTGGCTATGCGCTGGGATTTGATGTCTAATCTGGCGGACCCTTTATTGAAAATGAATGATCTAAAAACCACTTCAGGAAACCGGTTGGTGACAGCTCTCAATTTGAGTGTGGGCAATGCGGAAACAAATGTTGATGCGTCTAATGCCAATGATTCCGGAATTTTACAACAATATATGGGTACAGAAAATCTAAATGCTTTTAAATCAATGATTGCCGGCTATGACCGTGATACTGCTGCCGGAACAATTGATGGCATGATCGTTGTTAAAGCAGCCGGAAACAACAGTATGGAAAATCCAGATGTTTGGTCAGGACTTAAACTTGTTGATGATTACAAGGACTTTTTGAATTTGGTTGTTGTTGCCGTGGATGTTACCTTGGACAGCAATAACAAAGTTTCAGATTATAAATTGTCCGATTTTTCAAATAAATGCGGTGTGACAGCAAAATTTTGCATTGCCGCTCCAGGGGGAAATCAGTTGCCAAGCGGATTTTTATTTGGCGCCGGAACACCTACGGATGGTTCTATCGGCATGGCCGGAACTTCTCAAGCCGCGCCGGTGGTGACTGGCTCCATAGCGTTTATTAAAGGCGCTTATCCTTATATGAAGGCGTCGCAGATTATTGAGTTGTTGACAAATACAGCTAATGATTTGCATGCGAAGACAGAAGATGATCAAAAAATATACGGTGTCGGACTTTTGGATTTGGGTAAGGCAACCACTTATCAGAGTTCTACCGGTGAGACAGGTGTTCATACTGTGGCTGGCGAAAACTTTAACAGCGGTCGATTGAATGTAAGCGCAGCTCACATCAATGTTCCATCTATGATGAAAAACGCGGTGTTGAACGCTTTACCTAAAAACATTACAGTTTTTGATAAATATAACCGTCCGTTTGATTTTTCCACAAATAACATGGTATCAGCCACACATGGTGGATATAAGGCGTTGAAAAATGATGTTTATCATATTGCGCAACGTTCACCGTTAAAGCAGATTCAAAAAGGAAATCTGAATTTTGCGTTTGCCGGTAGTGCCGCAAATTCTAATGGTTCAGGACTTGGTTTTATGATGGCGGATTATCAAACTGAAAATTATACGGCTGGTTTTTATTTTAGCGAAAACACGCGTTATGACGGCGGAGAATATTTTGCCAGTACAACGTCTAATCCGTTTATGGCCATGCAAAACGCTTATGGCGTTCACAACACATTTAATCTTAACAAAAATATGGGATTAAAATTGGAAGCTGTAACCGGTCGTAATGGCTTATATGACGGTGAAAGCAGTTTTTATGACGCGTCTTTCAAAAAACAAGCCTATGCCATGAATTCGGAATTACAGTTGCATAAAGGCGAAAAATTTGGCTTTAGCCTGACTTCTGGTTTGCTTTATGAAAATGGTGCTATGCTGGGTATGAATGGTAGCGGTGCGCTGAAAGCAAATGATTCTGGAACTTATAACGCTGGTGTAAAAGCTTCATGGTTTGTCACTCCTCAGTTGACGTTTACCGGAAGTTATTATCGTGGTTATACAGAAGGACAATCTTTTGATTCTAATTTGTTAAAAACATCAGATTTGGTGAGTGAAAGTTTTGCTTTTGACGCAAATTATAAATGGAGCAAACAAACGTCATTCGGTTTTAATTTGTCTTCGCCGCTGCGCGTGATAAACGGTAAGCTTTCTGTTAATTTCCCAAGCGGACGTGACAATTATTCCGATACGGTTTATTTTAACCGCTACACGGCTGCCTTAAAACCGGAAGCTCGTGAATACAAATTTGCCCTTTATGCCAATCATAATGTTTCAGAGCGTCTGAGCCTTCGTTCGGAAATGGATGTTCGGGTTAATCCGGATCATCAGCGACAGGAAAATGATTATCGCGCGCTGTTGGGCTTAAATTGGAATTTTAATTAAGGTACAGGTGGACTATGACTAAAAAATTATGGCGGGAAAAATCTTTTTTCCCGCTTTTGGCTACTCAATTTTTGGGAGCGTTTAATGACAATTTGTTTAAAAATTCGTTGATGGTCTTTGTCGCGTATAAACTTGTGGCAGAAACGCAAGCCGTAAACATATACGCTAACTTGGCGGCGGGGATTTTTATTTTACCGTATTTTTTGTTTTCGGCATTCGCCGGATTATTGGCAGATAAATATAGTCGTTCTGTTTTGGCAAAAAATCTAAAATTAATTGAGTTGGCGTTGATGATTTTTGCCGCTATTGTTTTTATGTTTGAAAGCTTGAACTTGCTGATTTTTATCTTGTTTTTAATGGGATTGCAGTCAACGTTTTTTGGCCCTATTAAATATGCTTTGTTGCCGCAGCTGTTGAAAGCAAATGAGCTTGTGGCCGGTAATGCCTATGTTGAAGCGAGTACCTATATTTCAATTATTTTAGGTTCGGTTTTAGGCACGCTTCTTCCTGTTGGCGCTAGTGTTTTCCTTCTGATATCTTGCGCCTTATTAGGCGTTGTTTCCGCCTATAACATACCAAAAGTAAAAGGCGTGCGTCCGGAGATAAAAATGGATTTTAATTTGTTGCGGCAAATAAAAGACAATATCGCTCTTATTCGTTCACATAAGATTGTTTTTAGAGCAATTATAGGCGCAACTTGGTTTTGGATTTTAGGCGTGTTTTTCTTAACTGAACTGTTTCCGCTGTGCAGCAGAGTTTTTAACACGGAAAAATCAGTCGTCACCTTGTTTTTGGTATTGTTTTCAATTGGTGTCGGCGCGGGATCGTTTTTTTGCAATAAGCTGTTAAAAGGGGAAGTGAGTGTGGTTTATGTGCCGCTGAGCGCTATTGGCTTAAGCGTGTGTGCGTTTGCTATATATTTGCTTTCCATTAATTTTGCTTCACTGCAAAAACCTTTGGATTTAATTGAATTTTTAGCAATGCCGAGAGGTTTGTTTTTATCAATTTTTTTGTTTGCCTTTGCTTTTTGTGGTGGTTTATATATTGTTCCATTAAATGCTTTGATGCAGAAAAAAGCGCCGCAAAAAAGCGTCGCTTCTGTTATTGCCGGTAATAATATTATCAATTCCTTAGGAATGGTTGGAATTTCCATTGTGTCAATGACATTGACCGCTTGCGGATTTAAAATAACTTCTTTGTTTTTATTTGTTGCAATTATAAGCGCGTTTGTTGCCTTTTATATTTGCATGTTGCTTCCAGATGCATTGGTGCGCTCAATTTTTCGTTCTTTGTTAAAAGTGTTTTTCAGGGTTGATGTGTCCGGCGTGCAAAATTTGCGTAAAGCCGGTAGCAAAGCCTTGATTGTGGCCAATCATGTTTCTTTGTTGGATGGTGTTTTGATTGCCGCGTTTTTACCGCGTAAAATTACTTTTGCGATTGATAGTGATTGGGGCGCAAAATGGTATGTGAAGTTGTTTAGCGGATTGGTTGATTTTTGTCCGTTAAATCCGGCAAATCCATTGTCTATTCGCACCATGATTGAGGAGATTAACAAAAATAAAACAGTGATGATTTTTCCGGAAGGTCGGATAAGCGTTACCGGTTCTTTAATGAAGGTTTATGAAGGCGCCGGCGTGATTGCGGCTAAAACCGGTGCCAAAATTATTCCATTGCGAATTGACGGGGCTCAATATTCAAAATTTTCATATTTAGGGCATATTGTAAAAACACAGATGTTTCCAAAAATAAAAATGTTTGTGTTGCCACCGTGTGAGCTTAGTGTTTCAAAATATCTTTCCATGCGTGAAAAGCGTCGTGTCGTGTCACTAAAATTGCATGATTTAATGGCGGCCATGATCTATCAAACGACTGATAAAAATATTCCGTTGTTTAATGGGTTGTTGCAGGCAGAAAGACTTTTTGGCGCTAAACATAAAATAGCTTTGGATATGCAGAAAAAAACGCTGAATTATGGCCAGTTTGTGCTGAAAAGTTATGTCTTGGGCGTGGCTTATAAAAAAGTGTTTGAACGCGAAAAAAACGTTGGCATTCTTTTGCCAAATAGTTTGGCAAATGCTATAAGCTTTTTTGCTTTGCAATATGCTGGAAAAGTGCCTGTAATGCTGAATTTTTCGTTGGGAACAATGCAATTTTCTTCATGTCTTAAAACCACATGTTTAAAAACTGTTATAAGTTCTAGAAAATTCATAGAGCAAGGAAAATTAGAAAATTTGGAACAAGTTGTCAAAGATTCCGGTTGTAATCTTGTGTATTTGGAAGATTTGGCTTCACAAATCAGTTTGAAAACAAAATTAAAAGGATACAAAAAATATTTGCTTAAAGAAGAAGTAAAAACAGACGCACATAATCCGGCGGTTATTCTATTCACTTCCGGATCTGAAGGATTGCCAAAAGCTGTTTTATTGTCTCATCGCAATATACAATCTAATGTTTTGCAATTGCGGTTGGCCGTGCCATTTAATTCAAAAGATGTTTTTTTAAATGCGCTGCCGATGTTTCATTCTTTTGGGTTGACGGTTGGAACAATTTTACCAATGTTGAACGGGGTAAAAGTTTGTTTGTATCCGTCTCCGCTTCATTATCGCATTATTCCGGAAATGGCGTATGATTTACAGGCCACGGCAATTATTGGAACAGATACATTTTTATATGGATATGGAAAAATGGCTGGTTCTTACGACTTTTTCCCAATTCGTTTTGCTGTTGCCGGTGGTGAAAAATTAAAAGAACGCACGGCAGAGCTTTGGATGAAAAAATTTGGTGTGCGGATTTTTGAAGGATATGGCACAACCGAACTATCTCCGGTTGTGGCTGTTAATACACCGATGTATTATAAGGAAAATACCGTTGGAAGAATTTTGCCGGAAATTAAATATAAACTGCAAAAAATAGAAGGTGTTGCCAATGGAGGTAAATTATTGTTGCAAAGCGATAATGTAATGTTGGGATATATTAAAGCAGATAAAGTCGGTGTGCTGCAAAAACAATGGAATTGGTACGATACCGGAGATATTGTGAATATTGACGAAGAAGGATTTGTTTCTATTTACGGACGGGAAAAACGTTTTGCAAAAGTCGGTGGAGAAATGATTTCATTAACTGCGGTAGAACAGGTTATCGAGAAAATTTATCCTCAGTCCATGTTAGGCGTGTTGACTGAAAATGATGAAAAAAAAGGTGAAAAATTAGTTTTGGTTATTTCATCACAAAATGCCCGATTGGATGAAATGCGACAATATTTCAAAAAACAGGGCATAAGTGAGTTATGGTGTCCTAAAAGAATTATTTACATGGAGCAACCGCCACTTTTAGGAAATGGTAAGTTTGACTATCTTTCCGCAAAAAAATTATTGGAAAAATAAAAATATTATGCTGTGTATAACTCTTTTATATAGAAAAAACAGGGATGGTATAAAGATTATTATTATAGAAAAACAATGCTAAAAAATGTAAAAACATTTTTAGTTCCAAGGGTAAAAAAATACCTGCCGAAAAAGCAGGTATTTTTTTATTGAAATAACAAAAAATTATTTTTTTGATGTTTTTCTTTTGGTGCTTGTTTTTGCGGCGCAAGATTTAGAAGAAGATTTCTTGCTATTGCAAGAACAGCTTGAGTTTGAACCATATAATTGGTTAATTGCCATTGTCCAAAAATACTCATCTTGACCACTTGGGCAACCGGCATTTTGCCAGTTATAATAGGCGGCTTCGCGCACATAATTTTCATTATAATTTTTATTCATTTTATATCTCCAATAATTGTTTACAACACTTTTGAGTATAGACGCTTTTTTTTGAGCGTCAATACTTTAAAAATATAAATTTTTAGGTGAATTTTTTACATGAATTTTAAGCTTATTTTCTTGCATTTAATTTGATAAGTTTATATACATATAAAATATAAGTTTTAATGTGAGCAAACTAATATTATTTTGCTGTT
>JBNMLT010000052.1:0-7547 GCA_050874965.1 Alphaproteobacteria bacterium | reverse complement strand
TGTACAGGTAGATTTTTTGCAACTCCGACCGTCATCGCTTAAATCATAGCCATCATCACATGTTGTGCAAATATATTCTTTGCCTTCTTCGTATTCTTGGCAATTTTCCGGTTTATCTATTTGACAGCCTTTGCCAACTAACTTATATCCATCTTGGCAGCTGTTGCATGTATTGTTTTCTCTATCGTAATCCTGACAATTCGTGGCGTTACTGGTGTCTGGAGGAGTGGCATCCGCCGTACATTGATCACAGCCACCACAACTGTTTTTGTGGGTGCAAGTGTAATTTGTCGGACAGGTTAAATCCGTATAGCAGCCTTTGGCACAGGCATTTTTCTGACATTCCGTTAGTTGGACGCAGCTTTCACAGCCGCCACATTCGTTTGTTTTTTCACAAGTGTATCCAGCGGAACATACTAAATTTTTGTAGCAACCTTTAGCGCATTTATTGTTGCGGCAAATACTAGAGGCTTCACATTGTTTGCATCCACCACAGCTATTATATTCCGTGCATATTTCATTTGTAGAGCATTCTTTATTTTCAAAGCAACCTTCCGCACATTTGTTTAATGAGCATTTATCCTCATTAGGAGTTTCGTCTGCTTTGCTGGATGAAGAACTTCCACTTCCGCCGCCACCACCACCGGCGGCCAAGGCCACAACACCAGCTGCCGCACCGGCGCCCAAAACAAACGCCGTGCCGCTTTTGGTCCAATTGATAGGCGTTTGCGGCGCCGCGTATTTTTGATTATAATTATTTAAAAATGCTTTATGCGCATATTCGGGAATATTTTCTAAACAAGCCGGATGAGATTGTGCTCCAGCGCGAATAAGAGTTTTGTATGCAAGATAATCTTGTTTTTTTATAGCTACGCAAACCGCTGTGTCACCATTTTGATTGGTGGCATTGAGGTTTAATCCTCGGCGTTGCACGTCTTTTAAACCTTGTAAATCACCTTCTTCAGCGATGTGATAAAAATTAGCAAAAGACATAGGTGATAAATTGTAGGCTTTGACCTGATTGCAAAACAGACCTAAAGTGACACTTAAAAACAAAACATTCTTAAATAATTTTTGCATAACGTCCTCTGAAAAAAATATTTTTTTTCAAAGCTATAATGTTTTATACAAAAATAAAAGCGTTTTATTGAGGATATATACAAAAAAATCCGCCCAACTGAGCGGATTTTGTAAAAATAGCTGGAATTTTCGGTTATTTACCATCAATCATAGCCAGAGCTTTGTCTGTGTATTCTTTCATAATTTCAGCACTGTTCTTTAATTTAGAACGTTCTTCTTCAGAAAGTTTCGGGGAAATAACATGGAAAATACCTTTTCTGTTAATAACAGTAGGCAATGACAAGCTTACACCTTTAACGCCTTCAATGTCATCATGGTGTGAAGATACTGTCAAAATAGCGTATTCATTATTATTGATAGCGCGGCAAATTTGAGTTAACGCACCGGCAATACCATAAAAAGTAGCGCCTTTGCCATCAATAATTTTGTAGGCGGCATTAACAACTCCATCTTTGATTTCAGCTTTTTTGGCATCGTCCAAAACTTTATTAACGCTTTCAGCGTATTCTTCCAAAGATAAAGTTCCGGCTTCGGCATTGGACCAAATTAAAACTTCGCTGTCACCATGTTCGCCAATGACGTCAGCGTGCACAGATTTTGTGGAAACACCCAAATAAAAGGCTAACAAAGTTCTGAAACGAGCTGTGTCCAAAACCGTACCGCTACCAATAACACGTTCTTTTGGAAAACCGGAAAGTTTGCGCGCAACTTCTGTCATGATGTCGGCTGGGTTGGCTGTGATTAACAAAATGGATTCCGGAGCGTATTTGGCAACTTGCGGAATGATGCTTTCAAAAATTTTAACATTGCGGCCAAGCAAATCAATACGTGTTTCACCTGGTTTTTGGTTTGCGCCAGCGGTTACAATAACAATGCCGCAGCCTTCCAAATCTTCATAAGTTCCGGCTTTGATTTTTCCGGCGTGACCAAAAGGAGCAGCGTGCGCAATGTCCATAGCCTCGGCTTGAGCTTTTTTTTCATTCATATCAATCAAAACAACTTTGTGAGCAACCCCAGTCATCATCAAAGAAAACGCGGCGGCACTACCAACGGAACCGGCTCCGATAATACCTACTTTCATTTTTATCTCCCATCAAAAAATATGTTCAAAAATTCATTTACTTATATAGATATTTTTACATATGAATTGCAATACCTTTTTTTCATTTTTTTTATTTTTTTGTGTAAAAAACAGGGTTGACAGCAAAAAAGAAAGTTTATATAGAAAAAATTATGAAAAATGCAGCAAAAATGATAAAAACAAACGCTATGCGGATAGTGGAAAACGCTAAAATTCCGTATAATGTGTATGAATATGAAGTCACTGACGGGGTTGACGCCAAAAGTGTTGCGCAATATTTGCAAAAACCAGAAGAGCAGGTGTTTAAAACATTGGTGACGCAAGCACCGACTGATCAGCATGGTTTTGTTTATTTTGTGTTTGTGATTCCGGCGAATTCTGAACTGAATGTAAAAAAAGCCGCGCACGCCGCCGGTGTAAAAAATTTGGAAATGTTGCCTTTGAAAAAACTTTTACCCTTAACCGGTTATGTGCATGGCGGTTGTTCTCCACTGGGAATGAAAAAGCAATTTCCGGTTTTTATAGATGAAACGGCTGTTTTGTTTGACACGTTTTGTCTTTCCGGCGGAAAAATAGGCGTAACTCTGGAACTAAACGCTGAAGCTTTGGCCGTGGCAATCGGCGCAAAATTTGCCGACTTAACATTATAAGCTTATCATAAAAAAGTGCTCCTTATTTTTTATATAAAAAATTTTTCTTGCTGGTTTTAGTTGTGTTGTTTATATATCTTATAGATAAGGAGTAAAAAATGAAATATTTATTTATAGCTTGCTTGTTGTTGCCACTGTCGGCGCAAGCATTTTGTTTAGGCGAGGTGGCTCGTCAGTACACAAATAGTTTAGGTGAAACAGAATATAGAAATAGCAACGGGCAGTTGTTGGGAAAATCTCGTCAAAATGGTTTGGGCGAAACAGAGTATCGCGATAATACCGGCCGATTAGTTGGCAAATCCAGACAAAATGGGCTGGGAGAGACCGAATATCGGGACAACAGCGGACGATTGTCTGGAACTTCTCGCCAAAATGGATTGGGAGAAACCGAATACCGCGACAGTACGGGCAAATTGTCTGGCACAGCGCGCGAGGATAGTTTGGGAAATATTGAATATCGTGACAATACCGGAAGGTTAAACAAAACATCCCATCCAAAAGGTTTGGGTGAGACAATTTATTATAATTACTAGGAGAATCGTTTTATGAATGAAATTTTACGTTTAGCTATGGAGCGCGCACGCATAACAATGAATGAAAATGTTGGCGGTCCATTTGGTGCGGCGGTGATTGCTGAAAACGGTGAGATTTTGGCTGTGACTTCAAACTCTGTTTTACGTGACAATGATCCGACAGCGCACGCTGAAGTAAACGCAATTCGTGCGGCTTGTCAAAAAATTGGCAGCTATGATTTAAGCGGATGTATCTTATATACCACGGCTTATCCTTGTCCAATGTGTTTATCTGCCATTATTTGGGCGAATATCAAAAAAGTTTATTATGGTTGTCGACCAGAAGATGCGGAACATATTGGTTTTAGAGATGATTTTATGTATCGCTTTATTGAAAATAAATGCAAAGATAAAACAGTTTTGGATTTGCTTGAATTGGATAGAGCCGATTGTTTACAGCTGTTTGATGAATATCAGAAGAAATCAAAAACAATATATTAGAAAATGAAATGGAAATCTTTAAATGTAATACTTGATATTACAATTTATTTGTTTTATATACTGAAATGTAATTATGATTATTACAATAAGGAGAAATAAAATGAAAGAATATACTTCAGTAAATTTGGGATCTTTTGCGGATATTGCCAAGTTGGAAAATGGTAAAGCTTTTTTACACGACGCCTTAAATTTAACCAGCTGTGAAATTTCTATTAACTCCGTTCCAAAAGGTTTTAAAGTTCCATTTAGTCATTTACATAAACAGAATGAAGAAATTTACATTGTTTTAAAAGGTGTTGGATTACTTACTGTCGGCGGGGATAAGATTTCTGTAAAAGAAGGTTCTGCTGTTAGAGTGGCTACAAAAGTCGCTCGCACAATAGAAAATACAGGAGATGGTGAATTTCAGTTTATTTGTGTTCAAGCTAAAGAGGGAAGTTTAAGCCAATTTGGTTTTGGTGATGCCGAACTTTGTTAAAAGGTGAAAAATGCAAATTTCAAGTCGTTTTACCATAGCTTTGCATATTTTAACCGCCCTTGAAGCTTTTAAAGGGCGGTTTCCGCTTACAAGCAATTTTTTGGCCGATTCAGTGCAGGTTAATCCTGTTATTATTCGCAATATTTTGCTTAAGCTTAAATCCGCCGGAATGATACAGATTTCTCGTGGGCGCAATAATATGTGTTTGCAAAAATCTCCCGATGAAATTAGCTTGCTAGATGTTTATAAGGCTATTGAGCCGTTGGAACATGATGCTTTATTTGCTTTTCATAAAAATCCTAATCCTAAATGTCCGGTCGGACATAATATTCATAACCTTTTGGATAATCGTTTGCTGTCTGTGCAAACAGCTATGGAAGAAAAACTTAGCGCGATGAAATTATCGGATATTTTAAATGATTTACAAAATTTGTCCAAGTGAAATAATGTACGATATTTGGAATCCTTGGCAACTGATGCGTCGAAAAAACACAGGTTGCCAAAAAACAAAAAATAATTGACAATTTGTCAAAAATATTCTAAATTGCTGCTTATAAAAAAATTATGATTTCTATTATTTAGTCGGATATGTAAATTAGTTTTACAAACTGGCTTATTAAGTGTGAAAATTTATCTCTAACTTAATTTATAGCATTATGGGTAAAAAAATTGCTTGGTTTTTGGTTGCTCTAATAATTTTAGGAGTGGCCATGACGCAAATTGTCAGACAATCTTTTGTTAGGGTTGACCCAGGGCAAAGGGGTATCAGAAGGCAATGGGGGCAAATTCAAGATTCGTCCTATGTTCCCGGTTTGGTATGGTATATTCCATGTAGCAAAAATATGGGAAACGAGGTTATTTTGGTGAATATTGTGCCTCATCGTTACGAATACACCTTTAAGGTGCGTACAAAAGACTTGCAGCAAATATCTTTGAAATGCGCCGTGTTGTGCGAAATGAACGATGCTAAAGTTCATAAGCTTTACGACAAGTATCAAGGTTATGACGCGTATGAGCAAAAGGTTATCAAGGATATGGTCAACAGCACAATGCTGGTCTTGTCATCATTGACGGATATTTGGTCTTTTGTCGGGCGAGAAGAGTCTATGACAATGGATGCTGTCAAATATATCGTCAACGACCAGTTGTTGGCAGATAATTTGGTGGCGGTCAAAACCTTTAGACTCTTGAACTATCAGGCTTCACCGGAGTTTGAAAAACTTGTGGAACAGACGGCTCAGGCCAAACAAGGCGTAAAACTTGAGGAATATAAAACTCAAATGGCGCGTCAGGCTACCGAACGGGTGAAACAAGAAGCAATTCAAGCTTATGAGCGCTTGGCCGCGGTGGCGAAAGCCGAAGGTTTGAAAATTCAAATTCAGGCGGAAGCTCTCAAAGACAATCCTTTTGTCGCTCAATATGAAATGGCAAAAGCTTTGCAAAAATGGAATGGTAATATTTCATTGCCGCAAACTTTGACCATTATGAAGGGTGCTAACGAAGGTGGTGGTTTTCCGGTTTTCCCCATTATGAAGATCGGTAAGTGATTTGTTTAACCATTAAAACTAATTTTGTATGATATTATCAGCGATTATTGCAATCATTGTTATTTTGATTTTTGCTTACAGAAAAGAATTGGGGACAAGGTTGGGCTCATTAGATAGTGATAGTAAAATTGCATTGTCTGCTATATTTATAATAGTTCTTATAGTAGGCGGAGCTATTGGTCTAGGTTTCTGGCTTAGTTCCAAGCGGAATAGTGAAAAGCAAATTGTTAAGGAAGTTGTGGTTACGGTTGTTTCTTCTAAGCAAGAAGATAAAGTGACCTATATAAAACTTTCGGATGGGCATGTTGTTCAAATTAAAAAGAATAACAGTTGCGGTTGTGAAGACTGTGAAAAATGGTGCATGGTCAAAGAAGGCGATAAGGTGCGTAAATTGATTCGAAAAGATGATAAAAAGATTTACACACCGGAGTTTGAAGACAATATTGCAAATTAAAAAAAAGGCTGTGCTCTTGCTTGAGTGCGGCCTTTTTATTACAATCCTTACAGAAAACCTCCAGTTTACTGGGGAACATCTATTTTAAAAAAACAGACAAAGTGTCGTTGCTTAAAAATAAAAATCATTTCCTTGATTTTTGCGGATTTTTAGCAGTCGTTCATTAATTGCTTCAGCAAGTTTTGTCGAAAATGTTTTTAGTTCTTGCTCAATTAATTTTTCTCCAATCGTTTTAGTGTCTTCCGATGCGTAATCTGTTAAATATTCCTGTAAAGTCATGAGTGCGTTAGGGTGGCAGCAATTATGTATTTGCTTGGCTTTACATAGTTCCATAAAGCGGTCGCCGGTGCGTCCCGAACGATAGCACGCCGTGCAAAAACTCGGCACATAGCCAAGGCGCATTAACCAATTGATAACTTCATCCAGCGGTCGATTGTCAATAACATCAAATTGTTCAGAGTTTTCATCCTCCGGTTCAGGAGCTGCATAACCCCCAACCGAAGTTTTAGAACCACCTGAAATTTGTGAAATACCTAAACGTAAAACCCGTTCACGTGTTTTTTTGCTTTCACGGGTGGAAACAATCATACCGGTATATGGCACAGAAATTCGTATCAAAGCAACAATTTTGGCAAAAATGTCGTCAGGAATACAATTGCTGAATTGATTTGGATCAATATCGTCGGCAGGACGCAAACGCGGAACACTAATGGTGTGTGGCCCCACGCCGAAAACAGTCTCCAGATGCTCAGCATGCATCAATAGTCCGCTAAATTCGTAACGATACGTTGATAAGCCAAACAAAACGCCCAATCCCACATCATCAATACCACCTTGCATGGCTCTATCCATGGCTTCGGTATGCCAATTGTAATCATGCTTAGGTCCTTGCGGATGAAGTTGTTCGTAGGATTCTTTATTATAGGTTTCTTGAAACAGAATATAAGTACCAATTCCGGCTTTATGCAGTTTGGCATAGTTCTCCACCGTGGTGGCGGCAATATTGACGTTAACTCTGCGGATTGCGCCGTTTTTATGCTTTATACCATAAATTGTGTTAATACTTTCCAGCACATAGTCAATTGGATTGTTTACCGGATCTTCCCCAAGTTCTATAGCCAGACGCTTATGCCCCATATCTTGCAGAGCGATGACTTCTTGCTTTATTTCTTCTTGTGTCATTTTTTTGCGGAAAATATGTTTGTTTTTGATATGATAAGGACAATAAACACAGCTGTTTACAC
>JBNMLT010000051.1:0-7654 GCA_050874965.1 Alphaproteobacteria bacterium | reverse complement strand
CTTTTGACGAGCAAGGCATCACCTTTATAAAAATGGTAAAAGATCTATAATTCAGTCACTTACCCAAATACATTGAGCTTTGTTTGTAATTTTTAATTAAATATTTTAATAATACCCCGATGATTGCAGCGCATGGGACAGCGATTATCATACCAAGCAAACCTAGCAACACACCACCGGCTAGCAAAGCAAACATCACCCAAACCGGATGCAATCCAATGTTTTCACCAACCAATTTAGGTGTCAAAAAATTTCCTTCAAAAAATTGACCTATACCAAAAACAACCAAAACCGCAACAATTTTTGGAAGCGTTCCATACTGAGTAATAACCAAAGCCATGGCCATTAAAAAACCAGAAATACTACCGACATATGGAATAAATGAAATAATACCCGCCAAAAAGCCAACAAATACCCCCATTTCCAAACCAATAAGCCCTAGTCCTAAAGAATAATAAGAGCCTAAACACAAACAAACCAGAGCCTGACCTCGTAAATAGCCGGAAATAATTCGATTTACCTCATGCATGCCTTCCTCCACAATCTGCTTGTGTTTTTGAGGTATCAAACTTTTAATTTTTCCCGTAAATTTAGGCCAATCCCGCAGCATGTAAAAAGCCACTACCGGAGAAATAAGCAACAAAGACATCAGATTAATAAAAGCGAAACCATTCGCCACAATGCTTTGCACTAACTTTCCAAAAATTTTTAGGTAATTTGCCGTATTTTCTTGCAACATATTTTCCATATTACCATAATTTAGACCAAATCGGGCTTTCAGCTCTTCTAAAACAGGCAATATTCTATGAACAAAAGAGCGGACATATTCTGGAAGTTTCGAAGCATATTCAGCGGCTTGCGAAAATATGGCGCTGACAATGAGCACAATTATCGGCAATAAAACCAAAAGAAAAACACCAATAACCAAAGTCGTTGCCACCACACGTGATTTTTCGCTACTTTTAGAAATTTTACTAACCACAGGATCTAAAAAATAGGCTAAAACAATGCCAACAACGAAGGGCAATAAAACCGAACGAAGGGCATATAAAAAAACACCACATATTAAAAATACACTAAAAAACAACAAATAACGTTGTGTATCAATATCTTTTTTTGTCATTCAAATTACCTCAATGTATAAAAATTGCCATCGGTTTCATAACTAATCCCCAAACCTTGTAAAGCTTCCAGCAATTCATCTAAAGAACCATTATAATTAATTGTAAAACTAACTTTGCCACCCCCAAGGCTTTTGACGTCTATGGCATCGACCTGTGGCAGCGCGGTTATCGCGGTATTTTTTGACAGCCAATCTTTCATATTATTGTATTCATAAACAGCATTCAAAATACCTTTGGAATCGGTTCCCTTCGCGTTTTCAGCTTCTCGTTCCATATTAGAAATAAACATAACGCTTTTTTCAATGGCAGAATCAAATAAATTTTCATCATTATTATATACTGAAAAGCTGTTTTCACTTTTATTTTTTTCATCTTTCAGTGTCACTTTTAAATCGCCGTTGCTTTGAGTTTCGGCATACACCACATATATTTTGTCCGAACCGAAACGATTGGAAATTGTATTGTATAAAGAAGCATTCATATATAAAGCGTTTTCCGCTGTCAAATCTGCTATATCCTGAAAACGCGCATCAGATGTTTGCACCTGCATTGTACCAAATTTAATCAATCCTTTACTGAGCCAATTTGACCTCCAAAGATTATTGCTTTCCCATAATAACGGTGAGGAATAAGCGTTTTCTCTATAAACCGGAATAACCAAAAGATTCGTTGTATCGGTTTCAATCATTTCATTTTCCGCCAGATAATCTTTCAAAAGAGGTTCATTTATTTGCACAGTTAAAAGAGCCTTATATTTTGTGCCTCCGGCTTTTTCATCGGCCACGCTGACAGCTTGCACAAAATGAAGAATCTCATCATCACTTAAATTTTGCAGTTGTTCCGCTTTATCATCTTTCACCAAGCGATTTGCCACCTCTAAAAATCCTAGACGCTGAGCCTCTTTCATAGCCTTTTCTCTTGCGGTCACCGAATTTTCCGCTTCCACATCTACAGGAATTTTCGCATCAAAACTCACTTTGGCTTCGGCCGAAACAGCCAATAACAGAACAACAAACAAAACCATAACTTTTTTCATAAAAAATCTCCTTGAGTCTTTTAACTTAAAATAGTATAGCTTAACCGAAAAAGCAAAACTTTTATCAAATATTTTAATCGAATTTTAAAAAATCAGCGATTAAGTAATAGTAAAAAAATTTTTAACATATTAAAGGACGTTTATAATGATAAAAAGCACCTACATCAAAAGCCTGCTGGAACGGGCAAAAAAAGACATCAAAACAATTGTGCTTCCCGAAGGTGAAGATGAGCGTGTTTTGACTGCGGCACATATAATCACAGCTGCCAAATCAGCCAAAGTTATCATTTTAGGAGACACAGCAAAAATTAAGGAATTTTATACTAAAAATAATTGGGATTCAACAGATATAGAAGTAATCAAACCCGAAGAAGATCCACGCTTGCCAGAATATGTTGAATTACTCTATAACTTGCGCAAAGAAAAAGGATTAAGCCATGAAGATGCTGAGAAACTGGCATTAAATTATAACTATTTCGGCACATTAATGATTAAATCCGGTCACGCTGATGGCATGGTTTCGGGCGCAGATCATTCCACCGCAGACACAGTGCGTCCGGCCTTACAAATTATTAAATCAGCCAAAAAAGGCAGCAGTGTTTCATCTTTTTTCATTATATTAGCCAACAACAAACCATACATTTTATCTGACTGTGGCATTATTATTGAACCAACAGATAAAGAATTGGCTGATATTGCCTTAAATGCGGCGGAAACGGCAATTCATTTTGGCATTGAGCCATCTATCGCCATGCTTTCATACTCAACAAAAGGTTCCGGAAAAGGCGATGCTGTTGATAAAGTTGTTCGCGCCACTCAAATGATTCAAAATGCCCTACTGACAGATGAATATAAAAACAAAGGCATTGAAGTTGATGGTGAATTACAAGCCGATGCGGCCTTGGATTCCGTTGTTGCCGCTAAAAAAACTCCAAATAGCCATGTTGCCGGCCATGCACGTATTTTAATCTTTCCAAACTTAGAAGCAGGAAACATTGGCTACAAACTTTTACAAAGATTGGGCGGATGCGAAGCCTATGGCCCAATTTTACAAGGTTTAAACGCTCCGGTCAATGATTTATCGCGCGGCTGTTTTGCCGAAGATATTGTTGGAGCCATTGCAATTACATGTATTCAAGCTCAAAAATAAAAGGATTATGCTCATGGAAAAAATTCTTGTTATAAATTGTGGCTCTTCGTCCCTAAAATTCCAATTGTACAATATTGAAAACAACCATTACAACGTTGTTTCAAAAGGAATTGCTGAACGCATCGGCCAAGCCAACTCAATTCTAAAATATCAACATACCGGCGCAGATAAAAAAGAAGAATTAATCAATATGCCGACTCATGCCGAAGCTATCAAAGTCGTTTTAGGTTGTTTATTAAACGGCGCTTTAAAAAATCTGGAAGAGTTGCACGCGGTCGGTCATCGAATTGTGCAAGGTGGCGATATTTTCAAAGGTTCCGTTTTAATTGATGACACAGTTATAGAGCAAATCGCCGGTCTTTCCGATTTGGCACCATTACATAATCCAGCACATGTTTTGGGCATCAAAGCTGTTAAGGCGGTTTTACCAAACATTCCGCAAGTTGCAGTGTTTGACACGTCTTTTCATCAAACAATGCCTCCTGAAGCCTATCGTTACGCCCTGCCGGAAGATCAATACACCCGCAACAAAATTCGTCGTTACGGTTTTCACGGCACCTCACATAAATATGTTTCTGAACGTTGTGCCGAATTGATTGGCAAAAAAGGTAAAATTATTACCTGCCACATGGGAAACGGCGCGTCGATTTCCGCCATTGATAACGGCATATGCCTTGATACCTCCATGGGTTTCACCCCTCTGGCCGGCACAATTATGGGAACGCGCTGTGGTGATATTGATCCGTACATTCCGCTTTATATTGAAAAGAAAGATGGCTTAACACCACATCAAGTCAACGAAATGATGAACAAACAAAGCGGAATGCTTGCTTTATGTGGATATTCTGATAATCGAGACATTGAAGCCGGTTATTTGAATGGAAATGAAAAATGTATTTTAGCCACCAAAACCTATGTTCACTCCTTACTCAAATATATTGGCGCCTATATTGCCGTTTTGGGTGGTGTTGACGCTATTGTCTTTACAGCCGGAGTTGGTGAACACGGAGTTGTTATCCGTCAATTGGTTATGGAGCATTTGGCTTACTTGGGAATCAAACCAAATTATGAAAACAATAAAAAACACGCAACGGAAACCATGATTTCCACACCGGATTCCAAAGTCAAGGTATTTGTCATTCCAACTGATGAAGAGTTGGTCATTGCTCAAGACACAATGCGCCTTGCTTTGAATAAATAAACAAACCAAAATTTAAAGCCTCAACATTCTGTTGAGGCTTTAATAAAAAAAGCCGCTGAATTAGCGACTTTGTAGCTACTTGATTCTCATCAATAAAATTGGAGCGGGCAATGGGATTCGTACCCACGACATCAACCTTAGCAAGATTTTTTACTCTCTTTGTTGCTTATATTTTTTAAGGAATTGCTATTGCCAAAGCAAAGGGAAAATATAAAGGTGGGAAAAATAAACTCTCAAAAGACCAAATTGCAGAATTAAACGATTTACATACACAAGGAGTGCCTGTTGCTCATATAGCAAAACAATTTAAAATCACTCGTCCGACAGTGTATAGTTATTTGAAGAAAGATAATTAAAAAGTGTAGAGCAATAAGTAATTGATTTTTCCTTGTTGCTTTATGCAAACATTTAAAATATTTTACCGATAGGGAAATTTATTCTTTTATAAGACAATTTTATATAAAAAAAATTACCGATGAGGAAATTTATGAAAACAAAAGATTTAGCAGACATCATAAAAAAGAAACGCAAGGAGCAAAAATTGACTCAGCCGCAATTAGCCGGATTATGCAATGTAGGTGTGCGTTTTATAGTGGATTTAGAAGCAGGAAAAGAAACCTGCCAAGTTGGTAAAGTATTATACGTTTTGGATATGCTTGGGATTAAATTGACTATTGACGGAGGCAATCAATGAATTTGCTGGATGTTTATTTTCATAATAAAAAAGTTGGTATTTTGAAGGAACATAATTCTCGATTAAGTTTCAAATATTCTGATGATGCTACTGAATCCATAGCATATCAACTTCCTTTGCAAAAAGCAGCTTTTGGTGATAAAGAAACGCGAAGTTTTTTTCTAATTTGTTGCCAGAAGGTGATGTAGTTAAGAAAATTGCCCAAATAAAGCAAATTTCTCTAAATAATCCTTTTGCTTTGTTGAGGGAGCTGGGCGGAGAATGCGCAGGAGCAGTTTCACTCTATCCACAAGATATGGCACCGAATTTTGATGATACTTTGGAAGAAATATCCGAAAATAAAATAGAAATTTTGTTAAACAAGCTATCGCAAAATCCATTATTAACAGGAGATGGTATCCGTTTATCGCTTGCCGGCGCACAAGAAAAACTGGCTTTAACAGTTTTTCCTGATGATGATAGATATTATAAACCGTCAGATAAGTATGTTTCCACTTGGATTTTAAAACCGGATAATCAAAATTTTCCTGACTTAATATATAATGAATACTTTTGTATGAAATTGGCAGGTTTAGTAGGATTAAATGTCGCAGAATGTAAAATTAAAAAATTTGGTTCAACAATAGTTTATATGACAAAACGATTTGATCGTCAAAATATAATGCAACGCATTCAACAAGAGGATTTTTGTCAGGGTTTGGGATTATCAAATAAAAAATATCAAAGAACAGAGGGGGAGCCAAGTATTAAACAATGCTTTATGTTTATTCATAATAATATGTCAAACAAAGCAAAAGATGAATTACATTTTTTAAAAAGTATAATTTTTAACTTTTTGATTGGCAATTCTGATGCACATGGAAAAAATTTTTCTTATTTGCATACCTTAAACGGCTATGAATTAGCACCTTTATATGATTTGGTGTCAACACAAGTTTATCCGCAACTAACCAAAGAAATGTCAATGTCTATCGGAAGTGAATATGAACCGGATAAAATTACTAAAAATAATTTTTTGAAAATGGCTAAGGAATTAGATATTAAAAATCAGGTTATCAATAATATTTTGGTAAAACTATCAACTGAAATTATAGTGCAAGCAGAAAAGCTGAAACAAGTGATTATTGCAGAACAATGTTATAGTCATATTTATGATAAGATTATAGAAGTTATCAAAGCAAGAATAACTCTGTTGTAATTAGTAACAGTACTATTTTCATTTTTCCCCAATAATCTTTTTTTATGACTATTTTATTCATAAAAGGCATTTATAGATTAATACCTTCTAAATTTTCAGGTTATTGAGTAAAATTTCCGAAATATCGTAAACTTTTAGAAAATCTCCGGCATTAGCTAAGGCGTTTGGATGTGTGTTAGTGCAGAAAACTTGTTTTATAACCCCACTGTTGCGTAAATTTTGCAAAGCATTGGGCGTAAATACACCATGCACACAAACAACATAAATATTTTTAGCACCAATAAATTTATATGCTTTGGCTGCGTTGATAATTGAATTGCCAGAACGAATCATATCATCAAAAATAATTACATCGCAATCTTTTACATCTGCGTTCAAAGCCTCAACTTCTGTTTCTGAGCCTGAAATGCGTTTTTTCATAATATATGCTCCCGGCATATTTAAGCGATTGCTGATTTTTTCTATCCATTTAGCACGCCCCATATCAGCCGATGATAAAACAGTGCAAGAACTTTGTTTGCGAATATCAGCGATAATTTTATCTATAACAGGCTCGGTGGTTAAATGAACAGGATGTATATTCTCTTCAAAGTAATATTGTGTTCCTAAGGAGTGTAAATCAACCAAATAAATATAGTTTCCCATAGCGGATAAAGGTATCGAACTAAACATTCGAGCAATATTTTTAGCTGTTATTACTTCTCCGCTTTTTACAGCCCTTTCCATAGTTGAATAGCCAAAATATGGTACAATCAAATGCAAAGACGAGCATTGTTCCCGCACCAAAGTGCAAGCCATATTATAAGCCTCAAAAATCGCACTATCGTCAACCGTTCCGCAAACATAAACCGCAGGCTTGCAGTGTAGTTTTTCACTATCGACTATTTTCCAATAATGTTCACCATCAGGAAAAGTTTTGGTTTCTACTTTTATATCAGCAAAATTTGAATTCAATTTCAGTAAATTTTGCTTCAAGTAAGAATAATGATTTGATGACAGTAAATTTATCATAGCTTTCCTTATTTTGTTTTATATTTATATTTATATTTGAACAAAGGAATAAAGTCAAATAAATACATCACAACAGAGTGTTCAGTTTTTTGATATTTAATCAACGGCAATAAATCAAAAAGTTTTACATAATTTGTCTGTAAAACTCGGTCATTATAGAGCACTTGTATTCTGCCAAAATTCATCCTTAAAAATTGGGTGAACACATATAGGTTTTCGAAGTTGCAAGCGGAATATGAT